>NZ_CP048106.1:3635000-3815000 GCF_010092985.1 Pontibacter pudoricolor
AAGGAACTCGGCAAAATGGCCCTGTAACTTCGGGAGAAGGGGCGCTTCCTTGTAGCAATACAAGAAGCCGCAGTGAAAAGGCCCAGGCGACTGTTTAACAAAAACACATGGCTTTGCTAAATCGAGAGATGACGTATAAGGCCTGACACCTGCCCGGTGCCGGAAGGTTAAGAGGGGATGTTAGTTCAGCAATGGGCGAAGCATTGAATCGAAGCCCCGGTAAACGGCGGCCGTAACTATAACGGTCCTAAGGTAGCGAAATTCCTTGTCGGGTAAGTTCCGACCTGCACGAATGGTGTAACGATCTGGGCGCTGTCTCAGCCGTGAGCTCGGTGAAATTGTAGTCTCGGTGAAGATGCCGAGTACCCGCAACGGGACGGAAAGACCCCATGAACCTTTACTATAGCTTAGCATTGACGCTGGGTAACTCATGTGTAGGATAGGCCGGAGGCTATGAAGCGGTGTCGCTAGGCATCGTGGAGCCAACCTTGAAATACGGCCCTTGAGTTGCTTGGCGCCTAACCTGACCAAAGGGGACAGTGCTTGGTGGGTAGTTTGACTGGGGTGGTCGCCTCCAAAACAGTAACGGAGGCTTTCAAAGGTACCCTCAGTACGCTTGGTAACCGTACGCAGAGCGCAATAGCACAAGGGTGCTTGACTGTGAGGCCTACAAGCCGAGCAGGGTCGAAAGACGGATATAGTGATCCGGTGGTTCCGCATGGAAGGGCCATCGCTCAAAGGATAAAAGGTACTCTGGGGATAACAGGCTGATCTCCCCCAAGAGCTCATATCGACGGGGAGGTTTGGCACCTCGATGTCGGCTCGTCACGTCCTGGGGCTGGAGAAGGTCCCAAGGGTTCGGCTGTTCGCCGATTAAAGTGGCACGCGAGCTGGGTTCAGAACGTCGTGAGACAGTTCGGTCCCTATCTGTTGCGGGCGTTGGAGATTTGCGGGGTTCTGACCTTAGTACGAGAGGACCGGGTTGGACGAGCCGCTGGTGCACCTGTTGTATCGCCAGATGCAGCGCAGGGTAGCTACGCTCGGATGGGATAAGCGCTGAAAGCATCTAAGTGCGAAACCCACCCCAAGATGAGATCTCCCTGTAAGGGCCGTCAGAGACGATGACGTTGATAGGTGGCAGGTGTAAAGGTAGAAATACCACAGCCGAGCCATACTAATTGCCCGGGAGCGTTCCCACCCCGAAAGGGAAAGCGAGCCGGTTCCGAAAGGACCTGCCCGCAGCTTTTTCTCCTTCCACACGCAAAAGCACTCTTTTTTTCCTTCATTGTCATAAAATACGACGCACGGCACCCCCCGTGTAAAAATAATGGTGGCTATGGCTCCGGTGAGCACCTCTTCCCATCCCGAACAGAGAAGTTAAGCCCGGACGCGCCGATGGTACTGGTGTCACAACCGGGAGAGTAGGTGGCCGCCAACCCTATAACCAGCACCCCCGTTAGCAATAGCGGGGGGTGTTGCCGTTTTAAGACCCTCCACCATTTAAGGCATGATCAGCAGGGAAGGGCAGTAAGGTTGAGCAAGTGCGTAGCGGAAGGAACCATGCAGGAACCGCCGTAGGGAGCCATCCTAAATACCACAATATACCTGTACCAGAAGGGAAATGGTACCCCGAATTAAGCTTGCACTATTAGGGGTTTTAACATAAGTCACTCTCAATGAAAGTGCAACAAATTTGGATTGGTAGATAAGGGGGTTTACAAAAAAAGCCCTTGCTTTTAATGCAAGGGCCATGGCGTTGAATTTAGAGTTTTTAAATTTTGAGACAATAGTTTGTAAAGAATTGCTCTACTTATAGATCAGGAATACCGCGGGTTGCTTATGAATGTCTGGTAGTTTCCCTTTCCACTGCTGTATTGTTTTGGTTTGAATATACTCTAGTTCAGGCGAGGTAATATTAGCTGCTATACATAGCTTAGTTTCCGGGTGTAGAGTGTTGAGCAGATCTTCAAGCAGCTTGTTGTTTCTATATGGAGTTTCCATAAAGATCTGCGTTTGATTGCGTTGCTGCATCTCTTTTTCAAGTTGTCTCAAAGCTTGTAAGCGTGGGCTTTTATCGATGGGCAGGTATCCATGGAATGCGAATTGCTGACCATTAAAACCGCTGGCCATCAAACTCAGAAGTATAGCCGAAGGTCCTGCAAATGGCACTACTTTTATAGCTTTCTGGTGCGCATATTTTACAACTTCAGCCCCTGGGTCAGCTATGCCAGGGCAACCGGCTTCTGAAATAATACCTGCATCTATACCTTTATCAACGAGCGGTTTTAAAGCGGCCTGCACCTGAGCAGGCGTAGCATCCTTATCTATCTGCACAAAGCTTAGTTCTTCAATTATCAATTCCGGGCAGATTGTTTTTATATAGCGGCGTGCAGTGCGAAGGTTCTCAACTATAAAATAGCTAAGGTGCACGACAGTATCTTTTACCTGAGGAGAGATGACCTGGCCGGCAGTGCCTTCTGCAAGTATAGTTGGAATTAAATATAAGTTGCCTGTCTTCTTCATGAGGTTAAAATCTAAACTATAGTGGTTGTAGAAACGAAAAAGCTGCCAGTGCTAATGCAGGAGCAGCTTTTGCAAATCGTTGTGGTTATTTATTCTGCGTTTAAAAATGTTGTGACCAGGTCATAAACTTCGTTCGGAGCTTCGGCATGTACCCAATGGCCGGCATCAGGTATTGTTTCTACTTGTACTAATGTAAACAGGTGTTCGATAGAGCCATATACATCTTCCGGCTTAATATATCTTGAGCGCCCCCCTTTTATAAATAGTGTATGTTTCTTGAAAGGCACCTCCGATGTGATTTCCGCTGCTACTTTTTCATAGTTCTTCTCGATCGCATCCAGGTTCATGCGCCAGCCAAACGTATTGTCATCCTTGCGGTAAAGATTCTTCATCAGGAACAGGCGCACCTCGTCTTCCTTTATGCCTTTCGCTAATTGTGCATCAACTTCTCCACGACTGGTAACAGTGCTCAGGTCAACAGACTGTAGGGCATCGATGATCTCGTCGTGGTGGGGCGGGTATGCTTTGGGAGCAATGTCTACTACTATAAGCTTGGTGATACGGGTAGGGTATTTAAGCGCATAATTCATGGCTACTTTTCCACCCATAGAATGACCCATAATAGCTGGCGTCGGAATCTGGAGATCATCTACCAGTTCAAGAACATCAGCTACCATAGCATCATAATCGTGCTGTTCGCTGTGTGGGGAGCGTCCGTGGTTACGAAGATCTATCAAAAAACGTTATAATGCTCTGCTAGGCGTTTTGCTAAAGTCTGCCAATTGTCTAATGTGCCAAATAAACCGTGCAGGATAAGCAGCGGCTGACCATGGCCCATTTCTTTATAGTTTAGTTTCATTAATCTCAGGAATCAGTTAATAGTAAATAGATATCAGTTTATGAGTTTACGGTAGTAGGTAGCTTAAAAGTTAAACCACTCTTATCAGTTTCTCATCAGCTTGCCGCTCTTTTAGTTTACCCAACGGTTGGAGGTTCAGGTTATACTTTGCAAATAGCTGCAACACCTCATCACGACCAGCAGGATCAACGGCTACTAATAAGCCACCGCTGGTTTGCGGGTCGCAGAGCAGGTGCTTCTGATCTGGGGTAAGGTCTGCGAGTTTGTAGCCATAACTGTCGAAGTTGCGGTGTGTGCCGCCAGGTATGGCTTTTTGCGCCAGGTATTCCAACGCCTCCGGTATTACAGGTACTTTATCAAAGTAAACTTCTGCCGTTAAATTGCTGCCTTCACACATTTCTGATAAGTGACCCATCAACCCGAAACCAGTTACATCCGTCATGGCTTTTACTTGGGGCAGTTTGCCTAACTCTGCTCCAATCTTATTCAGCTGCATCATTTGCTGTGGCGCAATATGTACGTGTTCTGCCTTGAGTATCGCTTTTTTCTGGGCGGTGGTAAGAATACCTACCCCGATTGGCTTTGTTAAGTATAGCTCGCAGCCGGCGGTAGCGGTATCGTTTCGTTTCAGGTTCGGGATGTCGAGCATGCCGGTTACTGCCAGGCCGAAAATAGGCTCAGGGCTGTCGATGCTATGGCCGCCGGCTAAGGGAATTCCTGCTTCATGACAGATGCTGCGGCTGCCTTCTATTACACGTTTTGCAACTTCGGGCGCCAGTTTATCTATCGGCCAACCTAATACTGCAATAGCCATTATCGGAGAACCGCCCATCGCATACACATCAGAAATAGCATTGGCAGACGCAATACGACCAAAATCATATGCATCATCCACGATCGGCATAAAAAAGTCGGTAGTACTGATAACAGCGCGGCCCTGGCCAATGTCGTACACGGCGGCATCATCGCGGGAACTGTTTCCTACCAGTAGCTTATCGTTTTCAGGATACGTGATATCGGAATGAAGTATCGCATCTAAAACCTTTGGGGCAATTTTGCAGCCACAGCCGGCTCCATGGCTGTATTGGGTAAGTTTTATAGTTTGTGCTGTTAACTCTTCCATGTTTAAATCAGGTTGTTGGTTTTAGCAAAGGCTAGTATCTGCTGTGCGTTCTCTTCGGGATCTATGGATTGCAGCGGGAGAGTAAGCACCTGCTTTTTAGGATTAAGCTGAAAATGATAGGCTTTGTCGTAATAAGTAAGGGCGATCTCGACCATCTTTTCCATGTCTCCGGTAGCAATGGCGTCCAGTGCTTCCTGCGTAGCCAATCCGCCCAAGCGTTTCTTTATTTTAAGTATAGATGACTCCAATAATGTATTATCGGTGCGGCAATACTCGTTGGCCAGCTTTTGAACACGTAATCTCTTGGGTATATCTATAACTATAGTTGGTCGCTGCTGCATGTTGGTAAAGAATTCGTGAGGCATTTTTATGCGACCTATCGTTACGCCTTCATCTTCAAACCAAACCGCCTGCTGTGGATTTAGTTTTAAAAGTTCAGAGGCAAGCAGATTTTCGAAGTGTTCAGTAGTTGGCTGCGCGGGCATACCTATGCTTCCGAAAGCGGAGCCTTTGTGGTGTGCCAATCCCTCTAAGTCTATAGTTTGCTGGCCTAGTTGCTGCAGGTGAGGCAGGATATCAGTTTTCCCGCTGCCTGTAAAGCCGCTGAGCACAACAATAGGCCAGGGCTTGGCGAACTGCTCCTGTATAAAATGACGATACGCTTTATAGCCGCCCTGCAGCAGGTGAACTTTAAAACCAGCGAAGCTCAGGAGCCAGGCCATGGCACCGCTCCGCATGCCGCCGCGCCAGCAATGCAACAGCACTTCTTTATCAGGAGCAATTTTAGTAGCTTCTTTTACAAACTGAGACATCTTTGGGCCGAACAAATCCAAGCCTAATAACACTGCCGGATCGTGGCCTTGCTTTTTGTAGGATGTACCAACTATAGCCCGCTCTTCATCTGTAAAAATAGGGAAACTTTGCGCTTGTAAAATATGGCCGGCTTCATACTCTTTGGGTGCGCGCGCATCCAGCACAGGCAGCTTTTCAGCTTTCCGCAGAAACTCTTCTATTGTGATGGAGTTTATCAAAGTAGGTTATTTAAGCTGGCGCAGGTATAGTTGTATGG
Organism: Pontibacter pudoricolor; assembly: GCF_010092985.1. Taxonomy (GTDB): domain Bacteria; phylum Bacteroidota; class Bacteroidia; order Cytophagales; family Hymenobacteraceae; genus Pontibacter; species Pontibacter pudoricolor. The sequence continues at coordinate 3,640,575 of NZ_CP048106.1, forward strand.
TGTTCTCCAGGCCAAAGTACAGCGCATCACAGATCAGGGCGTGGCCTATACTCACTTCCAGCAGGCCCGGCAGGTTTTCTTTCAGGTACTTCAGGTTGTCCAGGTCAAGGTCATGGCCAGCGTTCAGGCCGATGCCGAATTCCTGTGCTTTGAGAGCTGCTTTTACATAAGGGGCAATGGCTGCTTCGCGGTTGGTGTGATAGTGGCGGGCGTAATCTTCGGTGTATAGTTCTACGCGGTCGGTGCCAACTATAGCTGCGCCTTCAATCATGCTTTCCACCGGATCCACAAAAATAGATGTACGGATTCCAAGCGCTTTCATTTCTCCGATAATATCCGTCAGAAAATCTTGATGCTTTAGCGTATCCCAGCCGGCATTTGATGTGATGGCATCCGGGGCATCGGGCACGAAAGTTACCTGCTCCGGTTTCACATCTTTTACTAGTTTCAGAAAATCAGGAGTCGGGTTGCCTTCTATGTTAAATTCGGTGGTAACGATCGGCTTCAGGTCGTATACATCCTGGTAACGGATATGGCGCTCGTCAGGGCGCGGGTGCACGGTGATGCCCTGCGCTCCGAAACGCTCGCAGTCCTTTGCTGCCTGCACTACATTGGGCCTGTCCCCGCCACGGGCATTCCGAAGCGTGGCTATTTTGTTTATATTTACACTCAGTTTGGTCATGATATTGGGTGGCCGGTTACGCATCCGGCTATAGTTATTATAAACGAGATGACTAAATTAATGGAAATTTAAATAAGATGTTATGCCCGGGCTATTGCCGTAACTGCAAAAGCACCGTAGAAGTAGCATAACTCCTTGTACTGACACATACTATAAATATTAAAAACTATGACCTTAAAAGAAAGAGTAGAAGGCGACATAAAGCAGGCCATGCTGGCAAAAGATAAACCACGTTTACAGGCACTGCGAAGTATAAAATCGCTGATACTGCTGGCCGAAACCGAAAAAGGCGCCGGCGAAGGCTTAACCCAGGATACTGAACTGAAACTACTAACAAAAGCTGCTAAACAGCGCCGCGAATCGGCGGAGGTATACGCACAGCAAAACCGCGAAGACCTGGAGCAGATTGAGCTGGGTGAACTGGCCGTGATAGAAGAATACCTGCCAAAGCAACTGGATGAAGGCGACCTGCGCTCAAGATTGCTGGAAATTATTCAGCGTGTAGGTGCTACGGGGCCTTCGGATCTGGGTCGTGTAATGGGTGTGGCATCTAAAGAACTGGCTGGCCAGGCAGATGGGCGTGCTATTTCTTCGGCAGTAGGTGCGCTGCTGAATAATACCGATTTTTAATCTCCTGTTAAACTATAGAAATAGCATCAATTTATAGTTGGTGCACTATACTGAATATAATTATCTTAGCGCTGCTGCACTGGCTTTACACCGGTGCAGCAGCGCTTTTTAATTTTTAGCTATAGTTTACAGGTATGAGTACCTTCGATTATTTTCTGCTGATCCTGATTTTGTTTGGCGCGTTTATGGGCTACCGCAAAGGCTTGCTGCTGGAGTTGGTGTCTTTGCTGGCGCTGGTACTGGCTATACTTGGCGGGCTCAAATTTCTGAACGCGGCACTGCCTATAGTTCGGGATTTTGTTGGCGACGTGGGGGGAGTACTGCCATACCTGACCTTTATAGTTGTATTTATCGCCATCATACTTATAGTTTACCTGACCGGGTTTATTCTCAAAAAAATCATTGATTTCACCCCCTTCGGTTTCTTCGATAATTTTCTGGGAGCGGTGCTTGGCGCTATTAAATGGTGTTTTGCCATAAGTTTGTTGCTTTACGTTTCCGATATGGCCGGCATCAGCATTACCGATAAAACTGCTTCCGAATCTATAGTTTACCCGGTTGTTCTAAAAGCCACTCCTTACGCCCTGAACATTCTGGGTTATGTGCTGCCGTTCGTGAAGACATTGGTTGAATCTTTGAAGGGGTTTTTCTAACAGTAGAGACAAATTATCTATGATATTAAAACTTCGCCTTATAGTTTGCTCTATCGTTCTGAGTTTACTTGCTGTAACGCTAGCTTTCGGGCAGGTTAAGCCACACCTTACTGCGCGGGTTGATACGACACAGCAAGATGTGAAGTTGGTGTACAAACTAATTGGAGATTATTTCAATTCTAGCCCTGATAGTTTGTACAATAACCCATATTGGAACAAGAACGAAGTAGATTACTTTTATACTCAGAAAAGAGATAATTTTGACCAGGCAGCTTTTTATCTGTTTTATAACATGAACAGTAAGCAGCTATTTACTTATTTTAAGCCTAACATTTTAAGTATAGCTCCTGTTGGAGATAAGTATATATCCCGAATACTGTTGTCCGCAGACACTTTACAGTTGTGGATGAAAGAGCATAAAATGAATCCGCCTTTTATACTTCGATATTATGCGGCAAAGGACGAAGCAGGCAATTGGAAGTTGGAAAATACCTGGTCTAACGAGCTGAAGAAGTGGAGCCAGTATAAAACAAAATGGATTACCTTTCATTATCCCCGCTCATTCGATTTCGACCTGACAAAAGCTGAAAAATCAAATACGTTTATAGATTCAGTGATTGCCACATTAGATATTCCAAATGCTAAGCCATTTGATTTCTATGTGATGTCTTCGGAGGAAGAATTGGGACGGCTCTTTAATATGGATTACTGGCTGGCATACCAAACAGGCTTTGTCAGAAAGAACTATAACCGCGTTTTCTCAGCTTATGGAAGAGAAGATCATTTACATGAGTTTGTTCACATGCTCTACCACCCCGTCAAAAATTATTTTTTGGCAGAAGGCATTGCCACTTACCTGGGTGGCGTAGACGGACGTACACCCTATCAGCAAACCTTGTGGAGCTTGTCGAAGGATCTCTATCAGAATCATCCAAAAACTACATTCAAAGATCTATATGAAAACAAATTTATATATGCCACAAATCAAAGCCCAAGGTATGTAGCCGGGGCTATTGTATACCAACTGGTGCATGATAAAAAGGGTGTGAAAGGTTTTAGGCAATTGGAAGAAAGCGAGAATACGTACGAGTCGTTTATCAAGACTTTTGCAGCCATTATGAACATAAATGAGAAAAAGGTAGAAGCTTTCCTTACAGAATATATTAAAGAGTATCACTTGGTAAAACCAACTATACAAAAGCTATAGGTAGAGTTTATCCTAGCTCCACATTCCCAAATTTCAAAACTTCCATGCTCCTCCTGCTCGATAACTTTGATTCTTTTACCTACAACCTGGTAGATTACTTTGGACAGTTAGGGGTGGAAGCGCATGTGGTGAGAAATGATGTACCGTTGCCGGAAATAAAGAGGCTTCCGCTAAAAGCTATAGTTCTGTCGCCGGGGCCGGGAATACCGAAGAATGCAGGCGTAATGATGGACGTAATACACGAATACCATGCGCGCGTGCCGATGCTGGGCATTTGTTTGGGCCACCAGGCGCTGGGCGAGTTCTTCGGGGCAAAGCTGGAGAAGGGAGAAAAACCAATGCATGGCAAAATCTCTGAAATAACCTGTGAGCCTGACCCGATCTTTAAAAACCTGCCCGAAAAAATGGATGTGGTACGGTACCATTCGCTTGTATTACAGGATATACCGCCAGCTATAGTTCCGCTGGCACATACTGAAAATGGCGAGCTGATGGCGTTTAAACATAACTCGTTGCCACTGTATGCGTTACAGTTTCATCCGGAGGCAGCACTTACTACTTATGGCTTAGAAATGATACGAAATTGGCTGAGTATTGCTAATATTGCAGTATAAATTATATTTTCTGTTTAGTTTACCCCCTATTATGGATCTACAAATCAGGCAAGAAGGCGAGTTTCAGTATATAGATGAAGGCCAGGGAGAAGTGCTGTTATTACTGCACGGACTGTTTGGAGCTCTCAGCAACTGGAAAGGCGTCGTAGATCATTTCTCAAAGAATTACCGCGTGGTTATTCCGCTTATGCCCATTTACGAAATGGCCCTGCATAAAGCTGGTGTGCCAGGCTTAATGAACTTTGTGGAAGACTTTGTAAAGTTTAAAAAACTGAATAACCTTACATTGTTAGGCAATTCGCTGGGTGGCCACGTAGCACTGGTGTATACCTTAAATAACCCAACCAAAGTAAACCGTCTGGTACTTACCGGTAGCTCCGGCTTGTTTGAAGACTCAATGGGCGGCTCGTTTCCAAAACGTGGTAACTATGAGTATGTAAAAGAACGAGTTGCTTATACATTCTATAGCCCGGAAACGGCAACAAAAGAACTGGTAGACGAAGTTTTTAACATCACCAACAGCAATGCCAAGTGCTTGCGCATTATAGCTATAGCTAAATCGGCGCAGCGCCACAACATGGCTAAAGATATTACAAACATTAAAGTGCCTACCCTGTTAATCTGGGGACTGAACGATACTATTACTCCGCCGCTCGTAGCACATGAGTTTAACCGGCTGATGCCAAACTCCGAATTATATTTTATAGATAAATGTGGCCACGCGCCAATGATGGAACATCCGGAGAAGTTTAATAGTATCTTAGAGAAATTTTTAAGTAAAACTACCGTAGAACAAACTACATGATCGCTGAAGAACTCATCAACCAAATGATCCCGCCGCTTAAGCTCTATGATACCGTAGAGAAAGCTTTGCGTTGGATGGATGAGTTCCGTGTTAATGATCTGCCCGTGGTAAGCAACCGCAAATACATGGGCATGGCTACCGAGCTTAGTTTAGTAGACCTCACAGATAGAAACCAAACCCTGAAGGATGTGGAGCTGGAACACCAGGATGTGTATGTGATGCACTTTCAGCATTTTTATGATGTGATGGAGGCCGCTATCAAAAATAAAACGCAGGTAGTGCCGGTACTCGATGAAATGCAGGAGTACATGGGCATTATCACGATAAACGATACACTGGCTGCTTTCGGGCAAATGTCGGCATTGCAGGGGCACGGCAGCATACTGGTACTGAGCATGCCGGAACGTGACTACTCACTGAGCCAGATAAGCCGCCTGATTGAAGAAGAAAACACCAAGATCCTGAGCGCCTATGTTTCGCCGGACGAACTGGATCCTTATAGCATCAAGCTTACACTCAAACTAAACGCGACTGACCTTTCCCGCATTATAGCTACCCTCGAGCGTTTTGAGTACCGTATTACCGCCCAGTTTCATGATAGCAGCACGTTTGATGTTGGCAAAGACCGGCTGGATATGTTATTTAAGTACCTGGACATATAAGCGGTGCTGCGTTCGGGGCTGCTTCTTGGTCTGCTGTTTAGCTGTATAGTTGCAGGTGCATCGCCGTGTATAGTTCCGGTTATAGTTATACAGGATGTACAGCTACAAGGCAACGAAACCACGAAAGACTTTGTACTGCTTCGTGAGCTCACTTTTGCAATCGGTGATTCTGTTGAAACCGCACAGCTCGAAAACCTGCTCGAAGAAAACCAAAAGCGCATCTATAACCTCCGGCTTTTCCATCATGTAAACTATAGCTATACCTGCGATAATGGTCAGGTTGTGGTTACTTACCAGGTACAGGAGCGTTTCTATTTCTATCCCATTCCTATTTTAGATTTTGCTGACCGTAACTTTAATGCCTGGCTCGAGAAAAAAGACCTGCGCCGCATTGATTATGGATTGGTGCTTACACGTCGGAACTTCAGGGGACGTAACGAAGATGTTAGATTGCGGTTGCAGCACGGTTTTAACCGCCGCATAGAACTATCTTACCGGGTACCGTACCTGGCGGGCAGCCGGAACTGGGGGTACGAAGTTAGCGTAGCCGATTACCGAAGCCATACAATAAGCTACGACATCCGTAACAACCGCCAGTATTTTTATGAGCAGGAAGATGGCATGCCGATAAAGCGCACAGGCGTGGGCGCCGCCCTTATTCACAGGCAAAGTGTGCAGCGGCAATCAGCACTCCGGCTTGCATATTACCACGAAGAGGTATCAGATACCATACCGCAGCTCAATCCCGATTATTTTAACACGAACTATACCAACCGAAACTATATCCGGGTGGACCTGACCCGCGTAATAAACCAGCGGAATACGTTTGCATACCCCTTAAGCGGCAGTTACTTTGATATTGGCATAGGCCATGCTTTTTTTCTGAACAATACCGGAACCGGCTTTACCACTGCCCGCGCCAAGTATGTAAACTATAGCGCACTGCCCCGAAAGTTTTATTACAGTGCAGGCGTAGAAGCACAGGCAAGATTGGGCAGCAACTTTGCCGTTACCGATAATACCGCGCTGGGGTACAGGTCGCTGGTGCGGGGTTATGAACTATATGTGGTAGGCGGGCAGCATTACGGACTTTTTAAACAGGGGCTTTCGAAAGAGTTACTGAACCTGAAAAGTATCCGGCTGAATTTTATCCGTAACCCCAAGCTTAATACGATACCCTTAGCCCTGTACCTGAACGCTTTTACAGATGCCGGCTATACTATAGATAACACCTACGAAGCCAGAAACCCTTTAACAAACCGGTTGCTGTTTGGTGGGGGCATTGGGTTACATGTGGTAACATTTTACGATATTGTGCTGCGCGGCGAATATACAGCCAACCGCGAAGGAAACCGTGGCCTATACCTGAACATGGGGTATCCTTTTTAAAACCTGCTTATGAAGATTGCTATACTCGGAAAACCATTCAGCGAGCAAATCGCACCGTTTATTCAGAAATTATTTGATGAGCTGTTGCGGCGCAATACCGATATTATGCTGGTAGAGCACTTCCAGCTATACCTTCAGAATACCCTGAATATACCTAACGACATACCTACGTTTAAACGTGGCGATGACCTGACCGGGGTAGATGTAGTACTGAGTATAGGTGGCGACGGAACCCTTCTGGATACAGTTACTTATGTGGGGGCACAGCAAATTCCGATACTGGGTATTAATACCGGCCGCTTGGGTTTTTTAGCTACCATTTCGCACGACAGTATTAACGTTGCCATTGATGCCCTTTACAAAGGCCATTATACTTTAGACGACCGTTCGCTGATACGTGTGGACTCCGATCAGGAGGTTTTTGATGGCATTAACTTCGGATTAAATGAGTTTAGCGTACTAAAACGTGATAGTTCATCTATGATTGCGGTACATACGTATATTGATGGTGAATATCTGAACTCTTACTGGGCCGATGGATTAGTGGTAGCTACACCTACCGGGTCTACAGGTTACTCGCTAAGCGCCGGAGGTCCGTTAGTACTGCCACAAACCAACAATTTTGTTATTTCACCCGTATGTCCGCACAACCTGAATGTGCGGCCCATGATAGTATCAGACAGGAGCGTGATCTCTTTTGAAGTGGAAGGCCGCAGCAGCAGCTACCTTGCCTCTCTCGATTCCAGGTCGGTGCCCGTTGATATGAATGTTCAGTTAGCAGTACGCAGGGAGAACTTCGTTGCAAGATTAGTTAAGTTACATCATGTTAACTTTTTATCTACGCTTCGCAGTAAGCTCAATTGGGGTATGGATAACAGAAATCTCTTCCAAAAGTGATGCAGATTAAATATATGTAATATTATTTCTTTAATAATACATAATCTTTATTTTTGTCTTTATAACTTGAGGAGAGGTATCTGTAAGTAACAGGCACTCACATAGCATTTATTCATATGAGAAAACTTTGTACCCTTGTTCTGCTGCTTACTATTACCATGACCTTAGTGTCGACAGATGCAGAAGCACAACGCTTTACGCTGAGGAAGCGGTACGCATCTGTTGGAGTGCACCTCGGGGCTATGAACTACTTCGGAGATATTGTACCGGAGCCGGATTTTACCAGCCTTCGCTTTAAATCAACAAGACCCAACATTGGCATCAGTTATACGTATCGGTACTTTCCGCGTATATCGGTGCGTGGTAGTTTTCATTGGGGGCGTATAATCGGGGATGATATAAAAAGTGCTGCTCTTAACGAATCTGAAAACGCAGGCCGTTACAAGCGTAACCTGTCTTTCCGGAACGATATAAAGGAGCTGAGCGCAGTTGCTATAGTTGACCTTTTCGAAAACCGTCAGACGTACCGTCGTCGCCCTGATTTTGTGCCTTACGGATTTGTAGGAGTAGCAGTATTACACCACAACCCTAAAGCATATTATGAAACAGGGTCGCACCCTGGCTTAGTCGGAGACCAGGATATACCGACAGGCTGGTACGAGTTGCAGCCACTGGGTACTGAAGGACAACATGTTGATGGCGCAGATAACCCTGAGCCATATAAACGCGTTCAGGTTTCTATTCCGTTTGGTTTAGGCGTACGTTACAAAGTAGACCGATACTGGGATGTGAGCTTTGAGGTAGGCTGGAGAAAAACATTTACCGATTACCTGGACGATGCAAGTTCTTCTTATGTTGATAAATCTACGTTGTTAAGCTCAGCTAATAACAGCCCTAACAGAGCCGCATCAGCTATTTTCTCTGACCGTAGTGCGGAAGGAGAGTTTGTAAACCAAGTAGTTCCGGACCCGAGCGGAACACCATATAAACACTTAAGCGGGTACGGAACGTCTGCAAACATACGCCGGGGCGACAAAACAGACAAAGACTGGTACATCGTTTCGGGCGTAAACATTAACTATATTTTAACACCAAGAATCAGAAGCCCTAAGTTTAGATAATAGAACACAGTACTGTGCGTTGTTACCTAAACTCTGTTTAGCGAATACATGACTTTACATAGAATCCAACTAGCACTCCTTGTTTGTGTAATGCTGCAAATAGGGAGTGCTTTTTTTAGCACACAAGCGCACGCCCAGTATAAAGTATCTACCAGTGAGATAGGAGTAGGGATTGGTGGTGCCAACTACAAAGGTGAACTTGCCCCGGAATACCGTTTCCTGAATAATCAGCCGGCGCTTACTGTTTTTTACCGCAGAGATCTTACCAACACGTTTACTGCAAGAGGCGGCGTTATGCTTAGCCATCGTATTTTTGATGATAATACCATAGGCGATGGCGTTCAGGACCTGCCGCTCCCAGACTACAGGCAGGCAGAACTACGACTGAGTTTAGCTGAAGTGTCGCTGGTGATGGAGTATAACTTCCTCGATTATTATGACCTTTCGCAAAAGGTAAGATTGTCTCCGTACTTTTTCGCCGGTTTTGCCGGGCTCATCTATAACAAGAAGCTGACTTCCGATAACCCGAGCCTGGACCACCTGAACAAGCCTTTTGATACTGATCTTACAGTAAGCGTGCCTTTTGGCGTAGGTATAAAATATGCGCTGAGCAAGCACTGGAACCTGGGCCTGGAGTTTGGTACCCGCATTCTCTTTAATGATAACATGGATTTTCTGACGGAAGGAGACGGAAAACATGTGGCCAACCCCTACGATAAAGACTGGTACTACTATAACGGCATCAGTATTTCCTACACTTTTTACAGAGCAAATTGCCCGCCACCATACAGACGCCAGCCTGGTATATTAGATTAGCCATTTAATTTTTAATTAAATTATCTTGCTTTTTGTAACTTGCAAGGAAATTGTGGTTAAATGGAGCTTAAGGAGAAAGTAGATATAAACAATTTACCCAGGCACATTGCCGTTATAATGGACGGTAACGGGCGCTGGGCTAAGCAAAGAGGGGGCTTACGCATTTTCGGGCATAAGAATGCTGTTACAGCTGTGCGCGAAACTGTAGAGGCCGCCGCCGAACTTGGCGTTCAGTATCTTACCTTATATGCTTTTTCAACAGAGAACTGGTCCAGGCCAGCCAGTGAAGTATCTGCACTTATGCAGCTATTGGTGACTACCATCCGCAAGGAGGCTGCCACACTAAATAAGAATAACATACGCTTACAAACTATAGGTGATACCCAAAGTCTGCCGGCAAGCTGCCAGCAGGAGCTTAAAGAGGCTATAGAAATGACAAGCGGTAATTCGCGTATGACGTTGGTTCTGGCACTTAGCTATAGTGGCCGCTGGGAGCTAACGCAAGCTATGCGCAAGCTGGCAACAAAAGTAGAGCAAGGCGAGCTGAAGGCCGCAGATATCTCGGAAAGTATGATAGCTGATAGCCTGGGAACGGCTGGTATGCCAGACCCGGAGCTGCTTATACGCACCAGTGGCGAAATGCGCATCAGTAATTTTTTATTGTGGCAGTTAGCTTATACTGAACTATATATAACAGAGTTGCTTTGGCCGGATTTCCGGAAGGAGCATTTATACGAAGCAATTATATCTTACCAACGTCGCGAAAGGCGCTTCGGAAAGACCAGTGAACAACTAATCAAGTAAAATATTAATGACAAGATGCATCTGGGTGCTGTTTTTCCTGCTTCTGGCAGGTACAGCCTCTTCCCAAGTTCTTAACAAAGCTACGCAGACAAACCCTGTTGATTACATGCAGCCGCGCCAGTACAAAATAGGCGGTATCACTGTAAGTGGAGCTAACTTCTTAGACCCTAACGCCCTTATTGGTGTTACAGGCCTGCAGGTTGGTGACGAAATCACAGTTCCGGGCGAAGACATCAGCCAGGCCATCCAGAAACTATGGGCACAAGGCATTATTGGCGATGTGGATGTAAGCATCTCTAAAATAGAAGGCGACCAGATATACCTGGATTTCTTCTTAAAAGAACGACCACGCCTTTCCCGTTTCACTTTCTCCGGAATAAATAAATCGCAGCAGGAAGCTTTGAGCGAAAAGATAAGCCTGCAGCGCGGACGAACCGTAAACGATGCAACCCTGAACAGTACCCGTACAGTTATTAAAAATTACTTTGCGGAGAAGAGCTACCTGAATGCGAAGATCAGCATGACCCAGCGTCCGGATTCACTTCTGCCTAACAGCGTAGTGCTTAACATCAAGATCGATAAAGGAGATAAAGTAAAGATCGGCGAAATTGATATTGTTGGAAACGAAGCTTTTAAAGACAGGAAACTGGAGAAGCAGATGAAGAAGACGAAGGAAAAGAGCATTCGTAATATACTTTCATCTTCAAAATTCCAGCGCTCTGAATACGAGAACGATAAGCAACTACTGCTTGATTTTTATAACTCAGAAGGTTACCGCGATGCGATTATAGTTTCTGACTCTGTATACAGAATAAGCGATGACAGACTGGGCATCAGGATAACAGTAGATGAAGGCAACCGCTACTACTACCGTAACATTACCTGGAAAGGCAACTACCTGTATGATGATGAATACCTGAGTAAAGTGCTGGGTATTCAAAAAGGAGATGTGTACAACCGCCAGGAACTGGACAAGCGCCTTACCTTTAACCCGACAGGGATAGACGTATCAGCACTTTACCAGAACGACGGTTACCTGTTCCAGAACATAGACCCGGTTGAAGTACGTGTGGAAGGCGACTCCATAGACCTGGAAATGCGTGTATATGAAGGCCCGCAGGCAACTATAAAAAATGTAGTAGTTACCGGAAACACCAAAACCAGTGAGCACGTGATCAGAAGAGAACTACGCACGCTGCCTGGCGAAAAGTATAGCCGTGAAGACCTTATCAGAACAAGAAACGAACTGGCCGCTTTAGGTTATTTTGACCCTGAGAACATCGGGTTGCAACCAATCCCGAACCAAGCAGACGGTACAGTAGACATTCATTACTCAGTTGTGGAAAGACCAAACGACCAGATCAGTTTATCAGGTGGTTGGGGTGGACCTATTGGTGCCGTTGGTACAGTTGGTTTAACACTTAACAACTTCTCTACCCGCAAATTCTGGGATCTGGATGAGTGGACGCCTGTGCCTAGTGGTGACGGACAGCGACTGTCTCTGAACCTGCAGGCAAACGGTAAATACTACCAGTCTTACTCGCTGTCGTTTACTGAACCATGGTTAGGTGGCCGCAGACCAAACTCTTTATCGGTAAGTTTATTCAAAACAGTTTACCGTCGTCCGGCTATCATGGAAGAAGAGTCGAAGCTGGATGTGAACGGGGCGTCTGTTACGCTTGGCAGAAGACTGCAGTGGCCTGATAACTATTTCAACATCAGCCACTCGTTATCTTACAGCCGCTATACATTAAATAACTACCAGCAGCTGTTCCGTGATTTTACAGACGGTAACTCAAACAGTATTTCATTTATAAACACACTTTCGCGTTATAGTATAGATAACCCAACGTTCCCGACGCGTGGTTCTCAGCTATCATTAAGCGTAAATTTAACACCGCCTTATTCGTTATTTAAAGAAGACGCCGGCAAGTATGAGTACATAGAATTTAACAAATGGATGTTCGATGCATCGTATTTCATAAACTTGGCAGGGAAATTGGTATTGAATACAAGAGCGCACTTTGGTTTCCTGGGCAAGTATAATTCAGATGCAACTATAGGTCCGTTTGAGCGCTTTAAACTTGGTGGTGCCGGTCTTGGTGGCGGTAACGTGTTTGTTGGTACAGAGTACATCGGTTTACGCGGTTACGAAGATGAGAGCGTGGTAAATGAGAACGACCCTAACCTGTTACAGGCAGGTGGTATAGCGTATAACAAGTTCGTAATAGAGATGCGTCAGCTTATATCGCCTAGCCCGGCTGCAACTATTTATGGTTTAGCGTTTTTAGAGGCAGGTAACAACTTTGGCTCTTACGAGAACTATAATCCGTTTAAATTGTACCGCTCGGTAGGTATAGGTGCCAGAATATTTATGCCGGCGTTTGGCCTGTTAGGCTTTGACTATGGTTGGAGACTGGATGATATACCGGGTCAGCCGGATGCAAAGCCAGGTATGTTCCACTTTATTATTGGCCAGCAGCTGCGCTAATTAAAAAGGAATCAGTATGAGGAAATTTTTGTTCATCTTTTTAGCAGGCTTTTTTCTGACGCATATTTCCAATGCTCAGAAGATTGGGTATATTGATTCGAACTTTATACTTAGTAAAATGCCTGCTTACAATAAAGTGCAGCAGGAGATGGACAACTATGCTGAGACCTGGCAAAAAGAGATTGAGGTATTGCAGCAGCAGGCTGATAAACTAAAGCAGGAATACCGCGTTGAGGAAGTGCTTCTTACCGAAGAAATGAAGAAGAAGCGCCAGGCCGAGATCAGCAAGAAAGAAACAGAAGTGCGGGATTACCAGCGCAAGGTTTTTGGCTACGAAGGCATGATGTTTAAACGCCGCCAGGACCTGATGCGCCCGATACAGGATGAAGTTTTTACAGCTGTTGAGAAAGTATCGAAGGCGAAGCAAATTGCGATCATGTTCGATAAGTCCGGTGACCTGGTCATGATCTACACAAACCCGATACACGACTATACTGAATATGTGCTGGAAGAACTGGGCCTGGCATCAGACAAAGCAAATGCAAAAGGCAAGCAACCTGCCGATGCGCTGAAAGAGAATCCGGATGATCTGCCAACAGTAGGGGAAGAACAACAGGAAGAGCCGAAACCGGCAGCACAACCCAAAAAACCGGCAACCAAAAAGAAGCCTAACAACTAACCTTTATACTTATTATTAATTAACCAACCAATGATGAACAAGATCAAAACATTAGTAGTAGCGTTTTTACTGATCAGCTTTGCGTCTTTCGCACAGAGCAGCGACCAGCCCCTGAAGATTGGTTATACTAACGTTGAATACATTTTACTGCAGCTTCCTGAGAGCAAGCAGATAGAGTCGTCGCTTAAAGACCATAGCACACAGCTGGAAAATCAGCTGAAAGGAAAATATGCAGACTACGAAAGCAAACTACAGGCTTACGAAAAAGGTGCTGCCACTATGGATAAAACCATCCGCGAAGACAAAGAAAAAGAACTGATGAACCTGAACACTTCTATCCAGGAGTTCCAGCGTAACGCACAGCAGTCACTTCAGCAAAAAGAGAAGTCTTTAGTTGACCCGGTTATCGCTAAGATCGACAAGGCTATTAAGGATGTAGCAAAAGAGAACGGCTATACTTATGTGATCAGCAACCAGGCATTACTGGCAGGTCCTGAGGATGGCGATATCTCTCCGCTTGTACTGAAGAAATTAGGTGTTGACCCAACTAAGGTTAAAGCTACGCCAGAGCCAGCAGCTGCTAAACCAGCAACTACACCAGCTAAGACGCCTGCTAAAACACCAGCAAAATCTAACAGCAAGAAGAAGAACTAATAACGTATTTTCTTATAGTTTTGAAAGCCGATGTGATAAACTTCGGCTTTCTTTTTATTTATAGTCTATAGTAGCACAATACCCGTGGCAGATTACGAAGAACAGGATATAACAGCAGAAGATTCGGACGAACTATACGAACACCATCGTATTGTAGTGGATAAAGGGCAGGCGCTGCTCCGTATCGATAAGTTTCTGATGGACAGGCTGGCCAATGTTACCCGCAACAAACTGCAGGAAGCCATTCGGGCAGAGTCGGTACAGGTAAACGATAAGCCGGTTAAGGTCAGTTATAAGGTAAAGCCGCTGGATGTGATAACTATAACGCTGGCGGAGCCTCCCCGTGACACGGATATTGTGCCGGAGAATATTCCGCTGACTATAGTTTATGAAGATGAGGAGTTGCTACTGGTAAACAAACAAGCCGGTATGGTGGTGCATCCTGCTTACAACAACTGGACAGGAACACTGGTAAATGCGCTGACTTACTACCTGCAAAACCTGCCTACTGCGCGCAACGGAGAAGGCCGCCCGGGCCTGGTGCACCGCATCGATAAAGATACTTCCGGGTTACTGGTAATCGCGAAAACGGAGTATGCCATGGCTTTTCTGGCGAAGCAGTTCTATAATCATACGATAGAGCGTACTTACTACGCTTTAGTGTGGGGAATACCAAAGTCCGACTCCGGAACTATAACCGGGCACGTGGGCCGCAGCGCCAAAGACCGCAAAGTGATGACCGTTTACCCGGACGGTTCTTACGGCAAGCATGCTGTTACGCATTATAAGGTACTCAGGCGCTTTAAATATGTATCGTTGGTGCAATGTAACCTCGAAACCGGCAGAACGCACCAGATACGCGCACACATGAAATACATCGGCCACCCACTTTTCTCGGATGCGACCTACGGCGGCGATAAAATAGTGTATGGCACCCCAAACGGCTCGTACAAAGCTTTTGTAGATAATGCCATGAAACTGATGCCGCGGCAGGCGCTACATGCCAAATCCTTAGGTTTTATACATCCGGTAACCAAACAGGAGCTGCATTTTAACTCCGACCTTCCCGAAGATTTTACAGCAGTGCTGGAGAAATGGGAGTTGTATGAGAACGAAGCCTAGAACTATAGTTGCAACTATAGACCAGACAACAAGCAGCCATTCACCTTTAATGCCGCTTGCCAAGTTTATCGTCTTCGTCAATGGTTTTCTGGCCGGGGATGATGAGGCGTAATACGAGGTAAACGATTGGAGCTAAGGCAAGAATCAGGACCAACATCAGAATTACTTTCAGCGCCTTCACAAAAACGGAGATGATAATGGCGGAAAGAATGATGGAAATGGTGAAAAGTACCCAGAAGTTGATGCTTTGCCGGCTCATGTCTATGTGAGTTGATTTATAGTTTATACTTCAGTTTCCGGGTTTGGTTTGTTTAGCACCAATTGCCACCTGAAAGCCCACATCCAGCGCAGGCTATAGTTGGTAATACCTGCCTGGGCCATTAACTGCTGTAACTCATTTCTTTTAAAAGCCCGCCACACCGAAAGCGGCGCATCGTGCTGCACTAACCTCGACCCTGAAAAAAGCTTTGTGATGTACTTGATGGAATAATAAGCACACCAGTGACGATGCAGGTCATTAACTATAACAGCCACTTTTGCCTGGCTGTATAGTTGCCGGAAAAGCTGTACCAACTGCTCATCAGTAAAATGATGGCAGAACAGGCTGCAAACTATAATATCGTACTCTTGTCGGGCAAATTCCTGGGAGAAAACATCGTGCTGGGCTATAGTTATGTTGTTATAGTCCTGGCAATGCTGCCGGGCATAGTTTACCATAAAGTTGTTGGCATCTATTCCGGTTAGCTGCACAGCTATAGTTTTGCGGTTTGCCCATTTGGCTATAGTTGTCAATGTATCGCCGCCACCGCACCCAATGTCGGCTATAGTTACAGGTTGATTTTTATAGTTGGCAGTTAATTTATCCAGTGCATCCAGCACTACTTTATGCCCGCCCAGCCAGTTGTTTATTATTTCCAGCTCACGCAGATTTTTCCGCAACTCCTCCCCGGCAAGGGTAAGGTCATCCATTAACTCGGGTTGGTTACTCCGCAGCGCCAGCATAATGTACCTTTAGTAACATCGATTCCAGGGTCAGGCCGGGGCCGAAGGCAAAGCTCAGCACAGGTTCATCTTTCTCCTCCCGCGTCAGGTTATCCATCAGGGCTTTCAACACAAACAGCACCGTTGCCGACGACATATTCCCGAAATCGCGGAGTACCTGGTAGGCGTAGCGGTTGTCGTTGCGGGTCATACCAAGTTCCTGCTCTATCACTTCCAGTATGCGGCGGCCGCCCGGGTGAATGGCGAATAGCTTAACTTCCGATAACGTGGTTTTAAGGCCTTGCAGTAAGCTATCAGTAAGTTGTTTGATGCCGGATTTTATAAGGTCAGGAACGTAGGATGAAAGCGTCATTTCGAAACCTGTGTTGCCAATGTGCCAGGCCATGTCGCGCTTGCCAGCCGGGGCCAGGTCGCAGTGGAAAGACTGTAGTTCCAGGCTCATCTGGTTGCACGGCTTGCCCTGCATCAGCACGGCTGCGGCACCATCTCCAAATAAAGCATTCGATATAAGATGATCCTCGTCTGGGTTATTCTGAAAATGGATGGTGCAGATCTCAGTACAAACCAGCAACACATTGGCGTCCGGATTAGCTTTGCAGATGGCATCGGCAAGTTTTATGGCGTTAAAAGCGGCATAGCAACCCATAAAATTTACAGCGGTGCGCTGTACCGTTGCCGGTAGTTCAAGCCGCTCCACCAGTTCAATATCCAGGCCGGGCGCATACATGCCGGTACAGCTAACAGTTATAAGGTGCGTGATGTCGGAGAGTGCTATAGTTGGAGTCTGTTCCAAACAGTTACGAACCGCCTTTTCAGAAAGATCCACTGCGTGGTGTTTGTACACATCCATGCGTTGTTGCACCGTCGGGAAAGGCGCTAAAGTTGGGGTATTCGGATAAAAGGTGAAATCTCCGTTCTGGCGGGTATAATCCTGTAACACACTATAGCGCTGGCCTATGCCCGAGACGCGGTAAAGGGCTTTTAGCTTGCGGGTGTCCTGCTCTCCGAACTGTAGTGCACTGGCCATGAAATCAGCTACCTGCATCTGTGGTATTACATGTGGAGGGTTAGCCGTTCCGATGGCGCAAATGTAGCTTTTCATGCAGGTTTTTGTGAGGGATATACGAACGATTCTATAGTTGCCTGTTGTACGAATGCGCCTGTATATTAGATGTAATGCCGCTGAACTATAGTTAGAAAGGTGCTCCGTGGGTCTGGCGCATTAAGAGCTGTACGGCAGAAGGCAGGTGTTTCAGCGTTTTTACAGTTACTTCAGAAAGAACAGGGTGGCCAAATAAATGCTGTATCGTTCGGCCAAGTTGCAGGCGGTTGGCAAATTGCTTTTTCCAGGCGTGGCTATAGTTGGCTTCGAGTTGCTGCCGGTTACGGCCGTTTTTAAAATACAGCGTGGTGTGCTCTGCTGCCAGCTTTCCTGCGTGTATCGCCATGGCCATGCCGTTTCCGCAAAGCGGGGTTATCATACCGGCTGCGTCGCCGCACATCAGCATATGGTTCTCTGTACAGGTTTTAGTAGCAAACGATATTTCGTTGATCACTTCGGGCTGGGCATATAAAAACTCCGCTTCGGTAAAGACCCGGTGCAGGTGCGGGTTTTGGTATAGTACGGCCTGCTCCATGGCGGCTATAGTTCCGTGCTGCTTCAGGTTTTGGCGGGTAGTAAGATAGCAAAAGCAATAGGTGTCATTTTCAACAGCCGAGATGCCTGCGTAACCGTCTTTAAAGTTATGAAGCGAAATGACGTCTTTCGGCTGATCATGCTTTACGTGGTACTTCACGCCGATATAGGGAGAGCGCTTTGCAAAGAAACGGCGGTCCAGTTGCCGGTCTAAAGTAGCTCGTTTGCCATAAGCGCCAAGAACTATAGTTGCTGTAAGCTCCTGCCCGTTACTTAACTTCAGCATGAATCTGTCATCCCTGAAAACAACATCCTGCACTGCCGTGTTTAAATTAAAAGTAACGCCCTTTTTTTCAGCTAGTTGATGTAAGTAATTATCCAGCGTAAACCTGCTGATTCCGAAGCCGCCAAGGTCGAGATTGGTTTCTAAACTATAGCCGGAAGGAGCGGTAAGCTGGAAGCGGTTGATACGGGCAGGTTGCAGCTGACTTATGTCGGCTCCGAGGCTTCTAAGGTAAGGCAGCACCTCGTTAGAAACATATTCGCCGCATACCCGATGGAAGGGGTAAGCTTTCTTTTCGATAAGGAGCACCTGTATGCCCTGCTGTGCCAGAAAAAGTGCGCTGGTGAGCCCTGCAAGCCCACCTCCCACAACTATAACAGGCCAGTCAGGTGTATTTGATTTATGCAAAACAGGGGTTGCTAAAATTTGGTGAATGCCCCACTTTTGGAGGGTATAATGCAATAACTATTTAAAAGCTTGCTCGTTTTAATAAATGGAACGACTTTTGTAATTCCCTTACGTAGAAATACATGTTAACGACTCTCTATGAAACAATTTATACTTACGATTTTAGTGACTTTTTCGATGCTGGCAGCGCAGGCGCAGGAACAACCCACCGGGCAGAAAGCAGAGAAAGAGAAAACGCTTACGGTAGGCCAGGATGAAAAGGATTTTACGATATATCCTAACCCGAGCAATGGGGTATTCACCGTGTCACTTGCCAACATGACTTCAAAAAAAGCAGACCTGCGGATTATGAACGTTATTGGCAATGAGATCTATCACGAAACGTTAACCCGCGACAATTCAACGCTTTCTACAACAATAGACCTGAGCCGCTATTCCAAGGCAAAAGGCTTATACTATGTAAAACTGGAAACGGATAATTTTAGTGTGGTGCGTCGTGTAATAGTACGATAAATAACTGCAGAAAAAACAGAAGCGGCAGTCTCTTAAAACGAGCCTGCCGCTTTTTTTGTGCTTATTGTCTTTAAAAGCACACATTTCCCTAAATTTACCGCACACAAACATTTCAGATCAGATGCAACACTTCAATTACCTGTTCCGCGTTCTTCCACTTTTACTGGTGCTTACCACAGCCTGTAAAAAGCCCTTCGAAGCAACTAAGGTTAAGCCCGTCGAAACGATAGCCTTCGGGTCTTGTAACCGCCAGGATCTGCCACAGGTTATATGGCCGGCTGTAAACCAGCACAACCCCGATGTGTGGGTGTGGCTGGGCGATAACATATATGGCGACTCGGAGAACATGGATGTGCTGAAGCAGAAGTATGACATGGTACTGCAGGAGCCGGAGTACAAACAGTTACAGGCAAATGCTAACATAATAGGAACCTGGGACGATCACGACTATGGCCTGAACGATGGCGGTAAAGAATTTAAAATGCGTGAACAAAGCCAGCAACTCTTCTGGGATTTTATAGGCGAGCCCGCCGATAGCCCACGCCGCAAACAGCAGGGCGTTTATAGTTCGCATACCTATGGCCCCGCGGGCAAGCAGGTAAAAGTTATTTTGCTGGACAGCCGTTACCACCGCGATTCGCTGGCCCGCATAAACAAAGTATACCAGACAAACTATACCGGTGATATGCTTGGCGAAGAACAATGGAAGTGGCTCGAAAATGAACTGCGCAACAGCAAAGCGCAGATTAACATTATCGGCAATGGCATACAGGTATTGCCCGAAGAGCAGGTGTTTGAGAAATGGGCCAACTTCCCGGCATCCCGTAAAAGATTGCTGGATATGATTGTAGCTACCAAAGCACCGGGTGTCATATTGCTGAGCGGCGATCGTCATATTGCAGAGATATCTAAAACCGAATTGCCCGGCATGAACTACCCGCTTTACGAAATAACCAGCAGTGGCATGACGCACGTGTATAGCGGCAGCAATGTAGAGCCAAACAAGTATCGCGTAGGTGACCTGGTGAACAAGCTTAACTTCGGGGTGCTGCAGTTTAACTGGGGTGATAAGGTGCAGGTAGAGATGCTGATAAAAGGAAAAGATAACGAAACTTACGTGCACGAAAAGGCAGTGTATTAGTTACTTAGCATAAATCTATAGTTGCGGGCGGCCGGCTTTAAAAAGCTGGCCGCTTTTTTGTTATATCCCTGTAAGCAATTAAACCTTACGGCAAAACAGCTGTCAAACAATCAAAATTTAAAACGAACAGACATGAAGACTAACATCATCCTTAAAAAACTTTTTGTACTGGGCTTAGGTGTTTTCCTTTCGGTAGGAGCCATGGCGCAGGACCAGCAGCAAGGTACTCCGAGAAAGCAGCTGACGCCGGCTGAGCGCCAGGAAAAAATGCTGGAGAACTATAAAAAGAACCTGAACCTAACCGACGCGCAGGCTAAAAAATTAAAAGCCATTCAGGAAGACAGAGTAAAAAATATGCAGGCCATCCGTAACGACCAGAACCTGACCCGCGATGCAAAGCGTGAGAAGATGAAAGCGTTACATACCAGCAAGCAGCAGGAAATTACAGCCATTTTAAATGCAGAGCAGAAGCAGAAATTTGCAGAGATGCAGGCTAAAAGAGAAACCCGTAAAAGTGAAATGCAAGGCAAGCGCGGCGACCACCGTAAAGGCGGCAAAATGAAGCAGCATAAAATGCAGCGCAGCAATTAAGTTTTTTATCTGAGCGGTAGCTTATAGATTAAGTTTGTAAAAAATCTCCCCGATACATCATCCGGGAGATTTTTTTATAGTTATAGTTGCTCAGGCAAAATGGCTTTAGAAATATAGCCTGTATACGTCTCAGCATTTTTACTTAGTCGTACTTTTACAAACAGCGCATCTGTAGTATCCAGAAGTTGAACCTGCTGCGCTGTATCGAAGTGAGCTATAGTTGGGCTGTTAAAGTCCGGTTCGCTGTAAAGTATACCACCTATCAACGGCTTGGTTACCGACAATACATCATCTGGCAGCGGAGTTGGCTTACCGGCTTCGCTGGCTATAGTTGCTTCTGATATATTTTGCGCCTCTCCGTCGGGTTGGCAGGCCTGGCAAACTATAGTTGCAGCTATGATTAATGCGTTTGCCAGTTTCTGCATAGCGGGTGGTTAACTGAAAAATGAACTTGTAACTTCTTTAAGTAGAGGTTTTTGGAAATTACGGTTTCACCCCGGCCAGGGTTAGTTTTTAGCGTTATCCTATCGTTCCTTTCTTCAACTCTGCCAGAATTTCGTAAGAGCGCAGTCGTGCAGCATGGTCGTAGATATGCGAGGTAACCATTACCTCATCCACACCTGTGCTTTCTATAAACTTCTCTAACTCCGATTTTACTGTGGCAGGGCTACCGATAAAACTATAAAGCAACATTTGCTGCACCGCGTACATTTCCGACATATCCCATTTATCATTCATGCTGTCTACAGGTGGTTGCATCTGGCGGGCGGTGCCACGTATCACACTCAGGAAAGACATGTACAGCGAGGTAGCCAGTTTGCGTGCTTCGTCATCGGTTTCAGCGGCTACTACATTTATGCCTGCCATTGCATAAGGTTCTTTTAACGTTTCGGAAGGCTGGAAGCTGTCGCGGTAAATTTTAAGGGCAGTATGCAGCAGTGTAGGCGCAAAGTGGCTGGCAAAGGCAAAAGGTAAACCCAGAATACCGGCCAACTGTGCACTAAACGTACTGGAGCCCAGTAACCAGATCGGTATGTTCAGGCCTTCGCCGGGTACGGCCCTAACGCGTTGCCCTGCACTGGCTGGTGCCAGGTAGCTTCTCAGTTCCTCCAGGTTAGCCGGAAAGTCTTCGCCTGCGCCCTGCAGGTCGCGGCGCAGTGCCATGGCCGTTACGTGGTCGGTGCCCGGCGCGCGGCCCAGGCCCAGGTCTATTCTGCCCGGGAATAGTGTTTCCAGGGTTCCGAATTGTTCGGCTACTACCAAAGGTGCATGGTTTGGCAGCATTATGCCACCGGAGCCTACGCGTATTGTTTTTGTGCCGCCTGCTATGTGCCCTATCAGGATAGAGGTAGCAGAACTGGCAATGCCGGGCATATTGTGGTGTTCGGCCATCCAGTAACGGGTGTAGCCCCATTTTTCGGCATGCTGTGCCAGGTCCAGGCTGGTTTTAAAAGAGTCGGCCGGAGTTTTACCTGCAAGTACCGGAACCAGGTCGAGTACAGAGATAGCAGTATCAGAAAGTGTTGGCTTTTTATCGCTCATGTTCGTTTTTTGAAATATAGTTACCTGATTTACTATAGTGCAACTGGTGCAGCTATAAAACAGGCTGTTTTGATTAACAAACTATAGTTGGTTTGGTTTTACATTTTGCAGAACAGACCCGCTCCCATCTTCTGTTTTCTGTATAACACTCAGGTTGCCTTGCGTCTCCAGCACCACGGCATCTACATTGTGTACGTTTCCTATTCCCTGGCTTCTTATGGCCGCCAGAATTTCTTCTTTAGTAATCCGTTCGCGCTGCATATCCTCTTCCATAAACTTTCCCTTATAAAGGAGTAATGCCGGCTGTGCCTTTACGAGGTGCTGTATTTTCTCTGACCGTACCGAAAGCCAGGTGATACTATACTGTAAGAAAATAAGCAGTGCGAAAGCCGCAGTCCCATCTGCCAGTGTTACATCTTTCGATAAAAGCATGGTTGCCAGCGTAGACCCCAACGCTATAGTCACCACAAAATCAAAGGCGTTCATTTTAGAGAGCGTCCGTTTTCCCGATAGCCTGAGCTGCAGCATAAGCACAACATACGATAACAGGCCTATGCCCAGTGTGCGGAATAAACTTGTCCAGCTATCAAATATAAACTGTTCCATAGTGTTAGGTTTTTAGTTTTAGTACCCGACAGGTGGCACATGGGTTATGATCAACTATAAGCTGTAGTTGTTAAGCCTGATAGTTTATAGCTGCTCTGTTTTCTGGTAATAGGCTTGTATCAACGCTTTACCTTCTTCTGTCTTTGCCAGCGGTTTCATTTGGAGTAGCATTTGCTGCAAGTTCGTTCTCAATAGCCTGTCTTCTTTGCCATAGTCCCAAATCGGTTCTATCGATTTCTCAAAAAGGTCTTCTATAGTTTCTTCCTTCAGTAATATTCTTTCTGTTCCGTGCTCGTCGGTTATAGTTTGGGCCGGATGGTGGTTGATGCGGTAAGTCAGCAGATCGGTGAGGGCATGCAGGCTGAGAATGGCTGTGCCGGGGTCGTTTATGCCGGGGCTGAGCGCTTTAACAGCCACTTCGGTTAGCTGCTTAAAACCATAATAGGGATTTTTTTCGATGGGCTCGCCCCTGTAAAAGTTTAGTGCGACATCCAGCTGCTTTTCCATGGTTTCTGTTACCGGGTTGCTGGTATAAATAGTTAGTATTGGAGTACCGTAAACTATAAAACTGCCTACTGGGTAATGGAACCTGATGATCCAGTTATGCTGGGTGCAAAGGTCAAGCAGCGTTTCCTGCTCTATCCCCTGAAAATAACCTGATTCCCGGGCTGTAAACGCTGTAAAGGTTTTGGGTAACTCCAGCAACGATAGCGCGGAGGCTTTAAGGTGGCAATGGCTTTTTAGTTCATTTAAGGTTTTGGTGTAAATGCGCTCAATAATGGTTTCATACTTTACTGACTGCGTAATGTAGTGCAGGAAATAAATGAACAGGAAGATATCTATGATAGTAAGCAGGATGAGCAGGTAAACACTGAGCGCGGGCACATACACGCCGGAGTCTATATCGCGGATAGTGCTTAACAGAAAAAGTGCGTAAACTATAGTTCCGATGTAAAAGCCAAGCACAATCTGCTGAAAACGGTTGCCAATTAAGCTGCCAAGTACACGGTTGGTCATATTAGACGCCGCCTGGTTCAACAGCAGCATCACCATCGAAAAGCTAAAAACGGTAAGCGATAAAATACCTCCGGCTATAGTTGACGCTATAGTTCGGGCTGTGCTGGCATCTTTCAGGCTGATAAAATCGAGGAGCTTGGCTTTCAGGTTCTTACCCGGTTCAGAGAAGTCGAATAGCAGCAACAGGTACGACAACACCAGGAAACTTAGTGCGATCAGGGCCGGATAAAAGGCAATGCTATTTACTATATTAGTGTAATAGCGCCGTACCCATTTCAGGACGCGTTTCTTCATAGGGCTGGTTTAGTATGCTGTGCTTTGGATATACTTTGCATTTACCCATGCGGTTATGAATAGTTATATGTAAATATGGTAGCAATTAGAAATGCATCATAAAAGCAGGGCAGTTGGATGCACTTCAGAAAAAATCTGAGTGGTTACGTGAGTCAGAACTTTGTCTCCAACCTAAAATCAATTCTACAATTTAGTTTTTAGGCGCCTTAAACAAGCTATAGGTACTTTCCTTAGTACTTTCCTGGAGGAGTTATCTCAGGGGCGTCCAAGTTTTTGGCGCTTTTGCTTATAATCGTATGCAAAAGCACCTAAAGAAAAACTCGGACAAAAAAAGGGGGAATGTAAGCTTCCTGAAATTTTGGGAATTACGATTGATGTGATTCTATTAGCGTTAAAAGTTAGTACTCTTACCGAAGACGAGCTAACACAATCCTTATCCTTTGCGCTTGAGGTATTCAATTTATTGGTAGGGATTTATGGCTTAATAAAAAGTCTCATGAAGCACAGTGAACAGTAGAATGTGCTGGCCATCATTTTCTGGGGAGGGTAACAAAAAAGGCTGCACCATAGTTAGGTGCAGCCTTTTTGTGGCCCCGACAGGAATCGAACCTGTATCTAAAGTTTAGGAAACTTCCATTCTATCCATTGAACTACGGGGCCGGGTAGTGTTGCGGCAAAATTAAAAAATAATACCTACAAACCAACCTGTTCGGCCACCGCTACGCCCTCCCGGAAATAAGCGATAGAAATGCCAAAGGCGATTACCGTTAGCACCAGGCCGATCATAAATATGGTATAAGAAATGCGCAGGATTTTGTACTTGCGTTTCAGCACCTCACCCAGGTAATAAATATCGGTTATCATGTTGTTGTAAAGCGACTTCTTATCGCGCATGATATTGTGCATCCCATGCTGGAAATCTTCGAGGGGATATTAGTGAAGTTACCAAAAAAGAGCAGGTTTACCTTCCGGCTGTTCATTTTCTCCTTTTTAAACGAGAAGCTCGTAATTTCAGGCTGCGCCGAAATAATAGCAGTAACAACAGAGCCGAGAGCAGTCAGCAGCAGCGTGCCTATAGGTATAAGCAGGGAACGGTGCTGTGCAAACTCCGGCCCCGAAACGGAGGTTTTGGTACTCAGGTAAGTAATTACCACCGACAGGATAATCGCATTCAGGCTGATCATCATGTTGGCTTTATTGTCGGCGATGGCGCTTAGGTCAAGATGCGTGCGGTATGTGTTCCGGAACATGGTCTCGATACCGCGTTTAGGTTGAGCCAGTGTTTCCTGGTGCTTCTTATCATCCTTCTTCTTCTTTTTAACCTCTTTGCTCAGGCGGTTGCGTTGCTCCTGTATATTTATGCCAAGCTGGCCGGCATATTTGCGTTGCGCCTGGTACGTATGAAACGTGGTTGATAACAGGAAATCCATCTGGAACTGTGCCCATTCTCTATCCGAAAAAGACCTGTCCTTAAAAATCTCCCACTCCACGCGCAGCAGCTCCGCTGTGCTAAAAAAAGTATCCTTACCAATATTAGACATATCGGCATCTACAAGCAGTTCCTGTAAAAGGGTGGTAGGTTCAAGGCTGTGCTTAGTAGCTAGTATACACTCCGCAATGCGTTCTATGCGCGGGGCAGGGTGCTGTTGCTGCTCCAGCCATTCACGGGCAAAACGTATACTTTCTTCTTCGTGTCCATCATAAACATTAACGTACCCTGTATCATGAAACCAGGCAGCAAGCAGCAGATCCTGCAGTTCATCTTCAGGTAAGTGCTGCATTTCACCCAGGTCGCGGGCTTCGTTTACAGTTTCAAAGGTGTGTCTGTAGTTGTGGTATACAAGCTTTCTGGACAGCTGATTTTTGAACAGTTTAAAAACATACTCTCCGGCTTGCTTTACAATTGTGTTATTCTCCATAATAAGGCTTTTCTGCAGGTGCCATGTGTGTTGAGGCAGGCGATATACTATTTAATAAGACAAAGCATTTGCCCTGCATTACCTGCGTTACGGTGTAATCCTGTTTTTGTTAGCTGCAGGCGCTGTAGCTGTGTTTTAAGGAGTAACCAACAGTTATAACTAAAAAAACATTATGCTCGTTATTTACATCAGTCCGGCCGTATATAACTGCTATAATATATTTGGCAGGTTATAGTTCGGCTTACCTGTTTATAACCGGGCTATGCCTGCGTGCTGCACCAGCTCAAAAGGCTTTGCTTACCATAACTATGAGAAAAAAATACACTTCATGGCACTCCGCCTGCTTTAAGTCTGGTGTGGTGATGTTTTTATTTATACTGAGTGCCTGCACCGGTCACGATGTATATTTTGGGCCGCAAACTGCAAACTGGGAAACCACCAAACCAGTTAAAAATAACAAAGTAATTTATACGGTCTTCCTGATAGGTGACGTAGGTTCTCCCGACCTGGTAAATGGTGAACCCTCGATAAAGCTGATGCGCCAGCAAATGATGGAGGCCGGAGCCCAAAGCACAACTATATTTTTAGGAGATAATGTGTACCACAACGGCTTGCCTGAACCTGGCGCTTACGACCGCGAGGTATCTGAAAAGCGCTTAAATGCGCAGCTCGATATTCTGAAGGGCTACCCCGGCGAAAAGTATATGATCCCGGGCAACCACGACTGGAACCACAGCGGCCGTGGTGGTCTGGAAGCTGTTATGCGCGAGCAACGGTATGTTAACGAATACCTGACGGATGAAAATATAGTTGTTGGCGGAGACTTTTATGTGCCGGGCAACGGCTGCCCCGGGCCCTATGAAGTAAAGATCAGCGACGACCTGGTACTGATCGCCTTAGATACCGAATGGTGGCTGCATCCCTTCGACAGGCCCTATGGCGAGAACAGTGACTGCGGCGCTGCCACAGAAGTAGACCTGCTCATACAACTCGAAGATATCATTGAAAAAAATGCCGGTAGCGATATTATGATCGTGGGGCACCACCCGCTCAAAAGCCGTGGCGTGCATGGCGGGTTTTTTACATTAAAAGATCACATATTCCCGTTTACCCTACTCCGTGAATGGATTTATCTTCCGGTGCCGATTATCGGTTCTATTTATCCGTTTGCGCGTAAATACGGCGGAATTCTGCAGGATATACCCCACCCGCGCTACCAGGCCCTGATACAAGGCCTCTACAATATCTTCGATAAATACGACAACATTATTTATGCCGCCGGCCATGAGCATGCCCTGGAGTATTTTAAGCATAACAATACAGGACTTATAGTTAGCGGATCAGGTTGTAAGATACAGGACATACGCGGTGGCGGGGATGCACACTATGCCGAAAAGATAAAAGGCTACGCCAAAGTTTTATATTATGAGAATGGCGAAGTATGGACAGAATTCTGGGCACCGGAAGGCGATGGGGCTACAGGCAAGATCACGTTCAGGACGCCGGTATATGCCAAAAAGCCGCGTAAAGAGCAACCGCTGGTACAGGACGAAACAAATTATGCCGACAGCACCCTGACGCTCGCTGCCAATACAAACTATAAAGTTGGCGGCGTAAAGCGTTTTTTACTGGGCGAGCATTACCGCCAGGAATGGGCTACACCGGTTACCATACCAACCCTGGATATGAAACACGAACAGGGAGGCCTGCGGCCATACCAGAAAGGCGGCGGCCGGCAAACTACATCCCTGAAGGTACGCAACCCCGATGCCC
Source organism: Pontibacter pudoricolor (assembly GCF_010092985.1). GTDB lineage: Bacteria > Bacteroidota > Bacteroidia > Cytophagales > Hymenobacteraceae > Pontibacter > Pontibacter pudoricolor. Next base: position 3,668,526 of record NZ_CP048106.1, read on the forward strand.
GCGAGTTTACCCTGCGCAGCGTGAACAAAGACCCAACAATGGCCCTGCCGGAATACCTGCGCGAAACCGTTGCCCGCGACCTGTTACAGGACCAGATATCGGCGCAGCACCCGTATGGTGCGTTGGTTGTGCCTAAACTGGCCGATGCTGCCGGCGTGTACCATACTAACCCGAAACTGGTGTATATACCCCAGACCCCGTATCTGCGCCAGTATATGGATGAGTTCAGCAATACGATAGCTTTTCTGGAAGAGGATGCTGATGAAAACCACGAGGACGTGGCAAGCCTGGGTAATGCCGAAAACCTGGTCGGTACTGATAAAGTGCTGGAAGAACTGCAGCAAGACAATGATAACCAGGTAGACGAACAGGAATTTGCCCGTGCCCGCCTGCTGGATATGCTCATTGGCGACTGGGACCGGCACGAAGGGCAGTGGCGCTGGGCCGAAAAGAAAAAAGAGGGCAAGAACGGAGATATGTACATACCCGTACCCGAAGACCGTGACCAGGCTTTTTTTAAAGTAGATGGCTTACTGCCCTGGCTGGCTACCCGCAAATGGAGCATCCGGAACGTACAGAATTTTGGCTACGACTATGGCGATTTGGTTGGCCTGAACCTGAGCGCTCAGACCGTTGACCGTACCTTCCTGTCCAGTGTTTCGCGGCAGGACTGGCTGCGCATTGCCGAAGACATTAAGGCCAATATGACCGATGCTGTAATAGAGGAAGCCGTACGCGAGCTGCCCGAAACTATAGTACCGATCTCCGGACCTGAAATTGTTGCCAAACTCAAATCAAGAAGAGATGAACTGCCGGTGGCCGCAGCAAAATACTATAATTACCTGGCCAAACTGGTAGATATTGCCGGCAGCGATAAACACGAACGTTTTATAGTTGACCGGGTAAACGACGAAGAAACCAACGTGACAGTTTACAAAATCACCAAAGAAGGCGAACTGCGCGATACACTATATAAACGCACTTTTTATACCAACGAAACCAAAGAGATCAGACTATACGGCCTGGGTGGTGAAGATGAATTTATAGTTAACGGCGATGTAAATGATGGTATAGTTGTGCGCATAATTGGCGGCGGCGGCGAAGACGATATAACAGACAACTCCAACGTGCGCGGCTTTAAGAGATATACTATAGTTTACGACCTCAAAACAGGTAATAACCTTGTGTTTGGCCCTGAAACCAGGAATGAAACCTCACATTATGTGGATGTAAACTTCTACGACCGTAGCAACTATAAGCAGCCTTACATTGGCCCGAGGTTATCGTTTGAATATAACGTAGACGACGGCCTTTTTATAGGTGCAGGCATACTGGCACGCACGCATAAGTTCCGGAAAGATCCGTATGCAGCCGAACACCTGTTTGAAGCTAACTATGCCTTCCTTACTAATTCCTATAATATCCATTACAGCGGCGATTTCAGGGAGGTGATGGGAAGCTGGCATGTGTTGCTTGACGGCAACGTGCAGGGACCGCAATACCAGCGCAATTTTTATGGTCTGGGCAACGAAACAGAACAGGCCTCTGATGTAGAGGAAGCATACTACCGTGTACGATTCGAACGTCAGCAGGTAAGCGCTATGCTATATAAAGATGCGACTTCGTTCTTTAAAATAGGAATTGGGCCAACGTATGATCGCTTTAAAGTAAATACTCCGGCCCAGGAGAACTTTTTAGTGGATGAAGCTAGGGCCGGTAATCTGAAACCGGGAACCTACGACGAAGTGACCGGCACTTTCAAACCACAGGAATACGTAGGCCTTGAAGCGTTTGCCAACATGAACGTAGTAGGTGGCGGTACACAAACCAACCCAAGAATAGGGTTGCGCTGGTATAACAGCATCAACTATAACTACCAGTTAGGCTCGCCGTCGTTAGACTATATGCGGCTTAGCTCCGAGTTCAGGTTTTACCTTACACCTAACTTCCCGTTTCAGTTAACCTGGGCTGGTCGCATAGGGGCCATGCATAATATAGGCGAGTACAGATTTTACCAGGCCAGTACATTGGGCGGTGCCGAAAACCTGCGCGGTTACAGGCGCACACGCTATGCCGGCCGCAGTGGCATTTATGCCAATGCTGAAGGACGTATCCAGTTATTCGATTTTAATCTTTACCTGGCTCCAGGCAGGTTTGGCGTGTTAGGCTTATACGATACAGGCCGCGTATACCACGACGAAGACCGGGCGCAAAGCTTTATTAAAAGCCTGCACAATGGCTACGGGGCAGGTATCTGGGCTGATTTCCTGAACCGCACCGTGTTTACGTTAACTCGTTCTTTCAGCAAAGAAGATAAGCTGTGGATGCTCAACTTCGGCTTCCAGTTTTAAATTAATGCACTTTAATAAAAGAGAGTCGTATGTAAAACCTGCGGCTCTTTCTGCTTTACAGACAGGCCATACTATACACTATAAAACTATGAAGATCACAAAGCTACTTTTAGGAGCGGTAACTATTCTTTGTGCTATAGGGCAGGCACAGGCGCAGGGCCCGGATGAAGAACTACTTGAAGAATTTGCCAGCCCGGGTGTGCGCAACATGGGTAAAAGCCGGGGCATCGTGCTGAGTTATGAACGACTTCCACAATTCGATATAGAATCTGATTCCAAAGACCCGCGCATTGAAAGCGGAAGCGGACGCGTGCGGCGCAATAATAAGTTTGAGGCCCGTGTTTATGCGCCTTTGGTTAACAGACCTCAGACTAAAGTTATTTTCGGAATAGACTATGGCATGGAAGAATTTAACTTCGAAAATGTATCGCCGGCTTCTTACCCTTTGTATAGCTACCTGGAAGATAAAAACCTGCAAAGCCTGGGTACGCAGCTGGCCTACCTCCGTTCTGTAGATAGTCGTCGGTTTTACCTGATCCGGGTAAAAGGTGAAATAAATGGAGACTGGGGGAAAGACAATGCCAGCCATAACTTAATAGATTATCTAAAATCAACATTTGAGGCGGGTTACGGCTGGAAAAAATCTCCGGACTATGTAATTGGAGTTGGTTTCCAGGTTGGGTACACATTTGGCAGAAAAAGCATTTACCCGGCCGTTATCTATAACCGTACCTTTAACGATACCTGGGGCGTTGAAGCCATCTTCCCGGCCAACACAAGAGTGCGCTACAATGTAAACGAGAAGACGTTGCTTTACACTGGGTACAAAATAGATGGTGCGAGCTATAACCTGTTTGTAGATGAAGGACCTTTATCAGAGTTTAAAGAAATAGAACTGCGCCGTACCGACTTTAAAGGCTTTTTAAGGCTGGAACGCGAGATCTACGATTTCCTGTGGTTCTCTCTTGAGGGCGGCTTCAGGCAATACTACCGCAACCGTGTATTCGATGAGATCGGTTCTCAAGACGAGATTCTGAAAAATGATCTGGCTGGCGCAGGCTATGTCCGTGTCGAGTTATATGCTGTGCCACCAAGGCGTTTTATGGAGAAGAAAAAATAGTAGTAAAGTTAGTGTAAGAGATTTCTGAAAAGGGTTGCAACTATAGTCGCAACCCTTTTTTGTTCCCCGACCTGTCATTTCGAGCGAAACCGAGAAATCATATGTGTTCTATAATCCCACGTTTGTCATTTCGAACAGCGTGAGAAATCTGGGTTCTATAGTTTACTACTCTACTATTCAAACCAAGCCTTTACTTCCATAGCCTTCTTTACTCCTGGGAGCTCTACTTGCCTACAGTTTCAATTTAGCTTTGGTGCCCTCACGGCCGGGAGGCCCCGTCTTCGGGCATCGCGCTGCTGCTTTCTTGCTACCCTCGTACCTCGGGTTGCCTGACGGCACCGCAACAAAGCAAAGGCGCTCAACCCAAAGACTGCGATCAGCTCGATAGCTAGCTTTTAGTTGCTTAGAGAAACTATAGTTGCATCGCTTTATCGTGGTTGTATTTCCGTTGGGACAGGTAAACCTGTCCTGTGCGTGGTCTGTAACTATAGCTAATTCAGATTTCTCCTTTCGTCGAAATGACAGATTGAAAAGCAGTTGCAGAAAGTCACCCTTTGAAGGGGGCAGGGGGATGATAAACCGCGACTATAGAACTGTGACCACTAATTATAGCAAAGGCCGGAATTCCCCTCTCGGGAGGGGTAGGGGTGGGTTAAAACGCCAATTATAAACTACAGCCTAAACTATAGCAAAGGCCAAAAGCACCTTCACCTGTTATGGGGAAGGCTGGGAAGGGGTAAAACGATAGCCCAAACGATAACCCTACCATACAAAAAGAGCAGGCTGTGAATTAACGCAACCTGCTCTTTTAAATAGATATCTTAAAACATTACTTCCGTTCAGCTTTCATGCCTTTCGGTATAAGGCTGCGGAGGTAATCGTACGTGGCATATTGAGACCTTGTTTCTTCGGTAGAGGTTTTTTCCACGTAGCTGTTATTAACCTGGCGGGCTTTGGTATTGTCGCAGCGTTGCAGGTCTATAATGGTGCGAACCTGGTCTATCAGACCCTGCTGATACAACGGGAAAGCAACCTCTACGCGGCGGTTCAGGTTACGGGTCATCCAGTCGGCAGAGGCGACATAATATTTCTCGTCTCCGTTGTTATGGAAGATATAAACGCGGGCATGTTCCAGGTAACGGTCTACAATGCTTTGCACTGTTATATTTTCGCTAAGGCCCTCTATACCCGGCTGCAGACAGCAGATACCCCGCACCAGCAACTCTATTTTTACGCCTGCCTGGCTGGCCTCATATAGTTTACGGATCATGCGATCATCCTGCAGGGCATTCATTTTAAGGATCATGGAAGCAGGCAAGCCTTTCTTCGCATTCTTTACCTCCTTCTCAATTAACTCTACAAACCGCTCGCGCATGTTAATAGGCGCCATCAGCAAGTGCTTGAATTTTTTATCCGGCTGGCGGTCTATAAAGAAATTGAAGACCTGTTCCACATCTTTTGTCAGGCGGCTGTCGCAGGTAAACAGGGCATGGTCAGCGTAAATTTTAGAGGTGTCTTCGTTATAGTTACCGGTGCTCAGGTAGGCATAGTTTACCATTTTGCCGTTCTCGTTCCGGGTTATCAACCCTAACTTGGAATGTACTTTAAGGTCCGGAACGCCCAGTATAACATTGGCTCCTGCTTTTTGCAGTTTACCCGCCCAGAATATGTTAGACTCTTCATCGAAGCGGGCTTTTAGCTCTACAACAACCGTTACCAGCTTGCCATTTTTAGCAGCCTTGGCCAGGGCCTTGGCAATTTCAGAACCATCGGCAACGCGGTATAGTGTCGCGCTGATGGCTGTAACGGCAGGATCGGTGGCAGCCTCGTTAAACAGCTTCACTATATAATCAAAAGACTGATACGGGTAATGTACAATGTAATCCTGCTTCTGCATGGCTGCCAGTATGCTTGGTTCCTTTTCCAGCAAGGGGTGCACCAGCGTAGGCTGCGGTTCATACTTCAGTTCAGGCAGATCGAAATTCGGGAAGCCGAAAAAGTCGCGGAAGTTATGGTACTTGCTGCCCTCTACCAGTTCTTCGTCTGTTATACCGGTATGCGCCATTATTTCATCAAGCAGGGGCTGTGGTGTTTCAGGGTCGTATAGTAACCGGGCAGGGGTGCCTATTTCACGTTTTTTCAGTCCTTTCTTTATTTTGGTCATCAGGTTAGCCGAGATATCCTCTTCAATATCCAGCTCCGCATCCCTCGATACTTTTACTGCATGTGCATCAAACTTGCTGTATTCCGGGAATAACAAAGGCAGGCAGGTACGGATGGCGTCATCTATAAACATGACATACCTGTTGTTCTTCTGAGTGGGTAGTTTTATAAAGCGGCTGCCATGTTTTTTAGTTGGCACTTCCAGCATAGCGTATTGCTCTGGTCTGGTGGTGCCTTTTTTTGCGCCATTCATCTGCACACCCAGGTAAACGGTCTGGTCTTTCAGGAAAAAGTGCGTTTCGTTATCGTCCATAACCATGGGCAATAGCAGCGGCTGCAGGTTTTCTTTAAAATATGTGGTGACGAATTTCTTTTGTGTGGCAGTAAGGTCGCTCTCTGTCAGCAGGTGTATATTCTCTTTTTTAAGGTCGGCCAGAATGCCTTCACGAAATACCTCGCCGAATTCATCCTGCTGTCGCTTTACCTCTTCCAGTACCTGGGCTAGCGTCTCTGCGGGGTCGGTATCCAGTTTTTCGATTGTTTTACGCTTTAGTTTTACCAGGCGCTTCAGGGTGGCCACGCGTACTTTAAAATACTCATCCAGGTTTGATGAGAAAATGGCCATAAACTTGATGCGCTCCAGTAAAGGCACCTTTTTATCGCGGGCTTCCTGTAATACTCTATAATTAAAAGCAAGCCAGCTAAGCTCCCGGTTAATAAACTTCGGCTCTGTCTGGTGCTTCTTTTTTTTCTCTTTTTCCATTTTAGTAAGGTTTGTGCCGGCAACTATAGTTTGCAGGTTGGTGCAAGTGCAGCAATATGGTGTAGTGTAAAGCGGGCGCTCTACTCGTAATTTTTCGGGAAGTCGAAGAACAGGAACTCAGCGTTGTCGTGGTTAATCTCGTACCAGCTTTCACATTCAAAGGTCAGGGCAACTATACCGGCAGTAGGAATGCTGCCCACTGCTTCCGGCGATAACATGTTCGCAAACTCAGTAAGCGCGTCGTTATGGCCTACCAGCATCAGGCTTTCAGTTTCTAAAGGTGTCTCCTGCGCAACCTCAAGCAACATGTTCTTGTCTGCGCCATAAATTCGTTCGTCAATTACAATGTCATCAGGATCATAGCCAAGCTCCTTGCCTATCAGGGTAGCTGTAGAAATAGCACGCACTGCCGGGCTCGACACGATCAGGTTGGGTAAAACGCCACGCGATGAAAGTTCCCGTCCCATCAGGGGGGCATCGTTACGTCCGCGTTTATTCAGGGGTCTGTCGTGGTCGCTTAGTTCCTCAAATTCCCAGCTCGACTTAGCGTGTCTCAGGATATATAATGTCTTCATGGGATCAATAATCATTCAAACCGATAGCATATTCAAAAGTTACTATGGTTCTGTGTCTTTACTGAAAGTGATGGGAAATAGTTGTGGTAGGGGAGGTTGGGTAATGGATTGTCATCTTGAGAGAAGTTGAAGTATTTTGATTGTTCTATAGTTTCTCGTTTGTCATCCCGAGCAAAGCCTAGGGATCTTATGTGGTCTATAGTTCTCTTTTGTCATTTCGAACAGCGTGAGAAATCTGAGTGCTATAGCTGCAGTTACAACCTAGCCTTTTCTTCTATAGTTTCTTCTAATCCTGGGAGCTCTACTTACCTATCGTTTCAATCTGGCTTTGGTGCCCTCACGGCCGGGAGGCCCCGTCTTCGGGCATCGCGCTGCTGCTTTCTTGCTACCCTCGCTCTGCTCGGTTTGCCTGGCGGCACCGCAACAAAGCAAAGGCGCTCAACCCAAAGACTGTGATCTTTCGATAGCTATAGTTGCTATAGTATGAAAGACTGTTGTTGCATCGCTTTATCGTGGTTGTAATTCCGCAGGGACAGGTAAACCAGTCCGCTCGACAGGCTGTACTATAAGACTATAAAACTATAGCTAAGCTTTAACAATAGCCGCAATTCCCCTCTTGGGAGGGGCAGGGGTGGGTTAAAACGCCAACTATAAAATGATAGCTTCAACTAAAGCAGTAGCCTAATCCTGAAAATCCATTAAATCTCACTTAATCCCGGTTCAGACAATACCTGTCCCTGCCGGCCAGTAGAGTCAGGAGACTCCACACCATTCCAAGTCACGAGCGAGGACGCTCGCGCCAGCAATACGAACTATAGAACTATAACTTTTACAAAACTCCCTCTCCTGTTTTGGGGCTAGGGCCCTCTCCAAAAGGAGAGGGCTTAGATGAGGTGATTTCCGGGAGGGCAGGTAATACCCTAACTATAAAACCACACCCTCAACTATAGCAAAACACAAATCCTGAAATCAATCTAACCCCTGTTCATCTATGGTTCAGACATAAAACAAAAAGAGCCACCGTTTAGGCAGCTCCCTTTAATGTTTCTTTAAAAAGTATTCTTACACATTATTCGGGTAGCGTTCATAATGTATTTCTGCAACACGGCGGTGCAGTTCATCACGAAGGCCTTCGATGTTAATCTTGTTGGTAGCTGAAATGAAAAGTGCCGGTGCATGAATTTTAGCCATATAGGTCGCTTTCAGGTCTTCGATGGAAGGAAGGGTTTCGTGGCCTTCTTCCTGCATTTCCTGCTCGCGCTTCTGTAAGTAAAGATCCACTTTGTTGAATACCAGCAGTACCGGTTTTTCGGCGGCATTAATATCCTTCAGGGTATCGTTTACTACTGCAATATGCTCTTCAAACGACGGATGCGAAACATCTACTACGTGTACCAGTAAGTCTGCTTCCCTGATCTCATCCAGGGTAGATTTAAACGACTCGATAAGTTTGGTAGGCAGCTTACGGATGAACCCAACCGTGTCAGAAAGCAGGAACGGAATGTTTTCGAAAACGACTTTACGCACCGTAGCATCAACGGTAGCAAACAACTTGTTCTCTGCAAACACTTCTGATTTGGAGAGCAGGTTCATGATGGTGGATTTACCAACGTTAGTATACCCTACCAGTGCCACTCTAACCATAGCAGCACGCGATTTACGTTGCTCAAAGTTCTGCTTCTCAAACTTTTTAAGACGCTCTTTCAGCAAGGTTATTTTTTCGCGGACTATACGGCGGTCAGTTTCAATTTCCGTTTCACCGGGACCTTTCATACCGATACCACCTTTTTGTTTGGATAAGTGAGTCCAGAGGTTGGTAAGGCGTGGCAGCAGGTACTGGTACTGGGCCATTTCTACCTGGGCGTGAGCCTGGGCAGTTTTGGCTCGCAGCGCAAAAATATCAAGTATCAGTAAGCTGCGGTCTACAATTTTTATCTGTAGTTCGCGCTCAATGTTACGCACCTGCGACGGGCTAAGGTCATCGTCAAAGATCACCATATCCACGTTGTGCTCCTGTACAAAGGCTTTTATCTCGTCCAGTTTACCACTGCCCACAAAGGTGGCACGGTCTGGTTTTTCGAGCTTCTGTATAAAGCGTTTTATAGTTTGTGCGCCGGCAGTCTCCGTTAAAAAAGCTAACTCATCGAGGTATTCGTTGGTCTGCTCATCTGTCTGGCGGTAGGCTGGTACGGCTACCAGCACGGCAGTTTCCCGGGGCTTGGCGGTTTCGTAAAATTTCTGTTTGGCCATTAATTATTTTTTAAACGTCATGGTATAGGCCGCTACTTCTTCAAGCTCCTGTTCGCTCAGTTGCTCTCCGAAAGCTGGCATTAAGCCACGGCCTTCTGCAATTACCTGCTTCCGGCCGGTAAGGTTAAGCTGGCTTTGTGTAAGGTTGGCAGCTCCGCTTAATCCTTTCGTTCCGTCTTCGCCGTGGCATGTGGCGCACTGTTGTACGAAAATTGTCTGCGCATTGGTTAACGCCGTCTGGTTAAGGGAGGCAACTATATCTGCCGGGGCAGTTTCTGAAGTATTGGGTGTTGTATCTGTTGTGTCGGCAACATGTGTTTCTGGCGTAGGAGCAACCGTGGTATTTTCAGGCGCTTCTTTCTGCATGGCCAGGCTGTCGGTTTCGGCAACGCCATATACATACAAGAATATCAGCAGTGCTAAAACAGCCAGTACTTTATTCTCGCGCTTTAAGCCAACTATACCCATCGGAATAGCGATCAGTACCAACACAACTTTTGTGATCAGCCAGCCCGGTATACCGCTATAGTTAAACAACATCCAGCCGCCGGTTACCAAAATAAGTGTACCCAGAATCATCTCGGCGACTTTAGTCTTATTGCGCAGCCTGGCTAAAGCATCACGTTTGTTTAGCAGTAACAGCCCTGTTTTTATAGTAAACAGCAGTAGAAACAAGATCACTACCAGAACATGGGTGTGTAAGAAGGCGGTGACCGGCATAGTTGGTTTTATTTTAAAGGCAAAAGTTTGAGAAGAGAAGGTGCAATTTAGGGTATTTTTTTCAGATGATAGGCTTAATTTAGGTAACTTGGCGCGTTAAAAGAGTACAAAAGCGGCAACCAAATCAACCTCCTGCTCCTGTAAAGCATTTATGCGCATAGCTATCGTTATCAACACTTCCTGGAACATCTTCAACTTCCGGCTAAGCCTGATAAAGGCATTGCTGGCAGAAGGCCATGAGGTGATAGCTATTGCCCCCCGCGACAACTACTCGCAGCGACTGATAGATGCCGGTTGCAGATTTGTGCCGGTAACCATGGAGAAAGGCACTAATCCTTTTAAAGATATCTGGCTGACCTGGCGCCTGTACCGGGCCTACTCCCGCGTAAAGCCCGACGTGGTGCTGCACTATACTATAAAACCTAATATTTACGGAGCCATAGCGGCGCACTTTGCTCACCTTCCGGCAATTAACAATGTGTCGGGGTTGGGCACGGTGTTTATCAAGAAAGACTACATCTCCAGTATCGCGCTCAAACTATACAAACAGGCATTTCAGTACCCGGCTAAAGTATTTTTTCAGAACCAGGACGACCGCAGGCTTTTCCTGAAGCATAATTTGGTAAGAGCGGGCATAACGGAAGTGTTGCCAGGTTCAGGGATAGATCTGCAGGCGTTTACACCGGTTCTAAAGCCTGACCCTAATGCTCCGTTCACTTTCCTGATGATAGCGCGGGTATTGTATGAAAAAGGGGTAGCCGAGTACATGGAAGCCTGCAGGTTACTGAAAGTAAAGTACCCAACTATAAAATGCCAGTTGCTGGGCCAGGTAGATGAACTCAGCCGGTTCGGGGTAAAGCAAACTGTGCTGGATGCATGGCTGGCTGAAGGTGCAGTAGAATATTTAGGCACAACCGATGATGTGGCAACTATAATTGCGCAGGCCGATTGCGTCGTGCTGCCATCGTACCGCGAAGGCACGCCCCGCACCTTGCTGGAGGCTGCTGCCATGGCAAAACCGTTGATCGCGACCAATGTGCCCGGCTGCCGCGAAGTGGTGCAGCAAAATATAAACGGCTTGTTGTGCCGCATACGTAATGCCCCCGATCTGGCCGAAAAAATGGAGCAGATGCTGCAGATGCCGCCGGAGCAGCTACAGAAAATGGGAGAAGCCAGCCGCCATATTGCCGAAACAAAATTTGATGTGAACTTTGTGATACAACGCTACCTGCACGCTATTGCCGAGGTGGCCAACTCTAAGAAAGTATAAACTATAGTTACTTAAGGTATAGATGGATTTTAAGACGTTTGAGATTGAAGGGTTAGTAGAGTTTCAGCCACGGGTTTTCCGCGACGACCGTGGTTATTTTTTAGAGACGTTCAGTATGAAGTGGTTTGAGCCATTGGGCATACAACCAAACTTTGTACAGGATAACCAGTCGGTATCTAAGAAAGGTGTGCTGCGCGGCTTACATTTCCAGAAGCCACCTTACGCGCAGGGCAAACTGGTTCGTGTTTCCTCAGGTCGTGCGCTGGATGTAGCTGTAGATCTGCGTAAAGATTCGCTTACCTATGGTAAATACATTGCCTGCGTTTTAGATGCCGAAATGCAGAATGTATTTTATATCCCCGAAGGTTTTGCCCACGGCTTTGTAGCGCTGGAGGATAATACTACTTTCCTGTACAAGTGCACCGATTACTACCAGCCATCAGCAGAAGGCGGCTTGCTTTGGAACGACCCGGAACTAGGCATAGACTGGGGAATTGAAAACCCGCTTGTATCGCCGAAGGATGAAGTGCTGCCGTTGTTAAAAAACTTTGAGTCGCCGTTTTAGGACCAGTGATTAAAATGATTTTCCTGATTTAGCAGGATTTTGTCTGAACCGGGGTTAATGGCGATTTATTAGATTGGTATGGCTATGTATTACAGTCTCTGCCGTAAGTTCAGTATTAGCGTAACTTGTTGCTTTGAAAAAGCAAAACTAATGATGGCAGAAACTATAGAACTATAGCCGTTAACTATAGATTATTGGTTTTCAAGAGCTATTTCTGCTAATAACTTAAGCTCTTGCTGTGTGTTTTTACCAACAAGCACAGTCAGCCAACTAGTGGATTGTTGGTGAAAACACTAACAATGGCTCGGTTTGTAAAGATGCAATATTTTGCGTCTTTGCTATGCAACTACAGGTTTAAACTTGACTTTAATCCCGCTATGCAACTATAGCCCGGCGAGTCTGGAGACTCGCACCCACAAAACGTCACCAGTCAGATACCGGCGCCAGATTTTTCGAACGAAACTATAGCTTTTGCTCGCGCAGAAAACCAGTTACAAACTGGCACCAATTTACCCCAGTTACGCTGGCGCTAAACCTGCGGCATAAATCCTGTTAATCCATTAATCCTGAAAATCCTGATTCAGACAAAAAAGAGACGCAACGTATTGCGTCTCTACAAGCTTAATCCTGCAAAATCAGGTTAATCCCCTTAATCACTGGTCTACAACAACTCCACCAACGTCTCCAGTCCCATGCCGCGAGAGCCTTTTATCAAAATATAGCTGTCGGTAACCGGGTTTTGCTGCAGCCATTTCTGTAGTTCCTGCTTGGTCTCGAAATGCTTGAAGTTACTATCTGCTTCGGCAGCAAACTTCATATCTTTTCCGCAAAGCAGAACGGTATCTAAGGGTTGTTCGGCGGCTATAGTTCCCAAGGCGGTGTGCTCGGCTTTACTTTCATTTCCCATCTCAAACATATCCCCAAGTATAACCACTTTGCGAGGGGCGTTCATGCTGCCAAAGTTACGGATAGCAGCTGCCATAGAGGTTGGGTTAGCATTATAGGCATCGAGAATAATGGTGTTGCTTCCTTTTATGATAACCTGCGAGCGGTTATTTACCGGGCTATAGTTGGCAATGGCTTCGTTGGCTTTGGTTAGCGATACGCCGAAGTATTTGCCAATACACGCAGCTGCGGCCATGTTCTCGTAATTGTAAGCGCCTACCAGTTGGGTATGTACTACACTGCCTTCTTCGTCTTTATACACCACGTACGGCGAAACTTCCAGCAGTTCGCTGTGGTAAAAGTCGCCGGTGGCAGGGTAGGTTACTTTACTAGCAATGCGGCGACTCATGCGCATCAGGTGCTCGTTACCGGTGTTCACAAATACGGTGCCTGCGGTATTATCCAGGTGCACGTATAGTTCGCTTTTGCCGCGTGCCACGCCCTCTAAACTTCCAAACCCTTCCAGGTGCGCTTTGCCAATGTTCGTGATCATGCCGTGCGTTGGCAGGGCAATCGTACAAAGCAGTTCTATTTCGCCAATGTGGTTTGCACCCATCTCGATAATAGCCATTTCATGCTCCGGTTTTATGCGCAGCAAGGTTAGCGGCACGCCAATGTGGTTGTTCAGGTTGCCCTGCGTGTACAGCGTATTAAATTTCTGGCTCACTACCGTATAGATCAGCTCTTTGGTAGTGGTTTTGCCATTACTGCCGGTTATGCCAATTACCGGTATGCTCAGTTGCTTGCGATGGTGGCGGGCCATGTCCTGCAATGCCTGCAACGTGTCTTCCACTACAAAAACATTATCCGAGGCCATAGTCGGGTCATCAACTACAGCATATTTCGCACCTTTCTCCAGGGCCATAGTTGCAAACCCGGCACCTTTAAAATTAGGGCCATTCAGGGCAAAGAACAGGCTTTGGTTCTGGTCGGCGCGCGAGTCGGTGCTTACGTGGATGCACTTCAGGTATTTTTGATATAGAAATTCGATGCTGGTCTGCATGAAATGGTTAATTTTAAAGTATAAATGCTGTAGCGGCCACGTACGTAAACTATAGCTGCCATACAGGGTGCAATATACATCCAAAACAGCAACGACGCCACAGCACATCACTGCTCCTTACATCTCTATGAAAAGGTTATTGACCCTGTTTTTACTCTTTGCCTCAGTTACAACGATGGCCCAGCAGCCATTGCAGTTTGTGCTGCGCCATGATGTGCCTGTAACTATAGCACAGGGTAAATTGCCACAGCCCTGGAGCGGCGGACTAAGCGCACCCCAATTCTCAACTATAGATCTGAATTTTGATAACCAGCCTGACCTGTTTGCTTACGACCGCATGCAGCATAAAGTATTTACGTGGCTGGCCGTGCAGCAAAATGGCACCTGGAACTACAACTATAGCCCCGAATACGAAGCGCTGTTCCCGGATGACCTGACTGCCTGGGTGTTGCTGCGCGACTATAACTGCGATGGCCTGAAAGATATTTTTACAAGCACACCACTTGGCATTAAAGTGTACCGGCAGGAGAAAGGTGCTAACCAACTACCCCGATTCGTGCTAGCAGAGGAAGCCATACTGTACAACCAGGGCGTAAACCTGCAACTGCAAAGCGCTGATATCCCGGCCATAGAAGACATGGATGGCGATGGCGACCTGGATGTGTTGGTGTCTGAATTTTCGCATGGGCAGCAACTGGAATATTACCAGAACATGCGCGAAGAGAATAAGCTGAATTGCAATAGCCTTAGTTTTGTGCGTAACTCCAACTGGTGGGGAGGTATTACCGAGTGCGATGGCTGTAACAACTATGTTTTCGGGGCCGCGTGTCGTGTGGCAGCGCCCTTGCATACAGGCCACACAGGCAGCTCGTTGCTGTTGCTGGATATGGATGGAGATGGTGACAAAGAATTACTGACCGGAGCCGTGCAGTGCGATGACCTGGTACTGATGGAAAACACAGGCACCGCGCAGCAAGCCCTGATGGATGAGATCTCGGTGAATTTCCCGGCAAATACACGCCGCGCCAGTTTCAGTAAATTTCCGGCTGCCTACTACGAAGACGTAACCTTTGATGGCATACCCGACCTGCTCGTAGCGCCAAACTTAGCCAACACCAACGAAGCAAAGCCTGAACTACAGCGCTCTGTGTGGCTCTACAAAAACAACGGAACTATAAACAAGCCGGATTTTGAGTTTGTGCAGGATGATTTTCTGCAGGAGCAGATGCTGGATGTTGGGGAAGGCGCTTACCCGGCCTTCGCGGACCTGGATAACGATGGCGACCTGGATATGCTGGTGGGTAATAATGGCGCTTACAGAAACGGAAAATATGTGGCCACGCTCAGTTATTTCCAGAATATCGGAACAGCTACAACCCCTGCTTTCACGCTTGTAACAGACAACTACCTGAACCTGGAGAATCAGCAGCTGCTCAACATAAAGCCAACTTTTGCCGACATAACCGGAGATGGTAAACCGGACCTAGTGCTTACATATAAGGCTATCCAGACCAATGCTACAACTATAGTTTACCTGCCCAATACCGGCCAAACTATACCTTATAACTGGACGGATAAAACGCAACTCCACGCAGCTATAGACGGCGACGCGCCTGCCTTTTTTGATGCCGATAAAGATGGCGACCTGGACATGGTTTTGGGAAAAGCCTCCGGCGAACTGCAATTATACACCTACGCAGGTACAAACTATAGTTTAACCAAAGCCAACCTGGGCGGCATCAGTTTCAGTTTTGATAAGCGGCACCTGTACCCCGCAACTGTTGATATTGACGGCGACGGAACTATAGACTTGCTTACCACCGACGACAGCGGAACTGTAAAAGTATACCGTAACCTGGCAGCTATACTGGATCAAACCTTCACACCCGAAACAGAGTTGCTGGAAAACCAATTTGCTGATAATCTGCTTCCAACCAAACTAGGAAAAGGCACAAGTATAACTGCAGCAGCCCTTGGCGGAGCAGGCAAACTATACCTGGTTGCAGGCACGCAGGGCGGTGGCTTATACCTGTTGCAGCAAACTTCCGGCTACCAACATAACCCTGACTCACCAGCCGAAGAATTTATAGTTGAAGTTTACCCCAGCCTGGCTGAAAGAAACGGAACTATAGTTCGGGTACAGGCCACGGAGCCGGTAAACTTTGTGGTGTATGATGCCATTGGCAGGAAAGTTTACAAAAGCGGAAGCAACTATAAGCAATATAACAGCCTGCCGGTACATAACCTGAAAGCAGGCATGTATTTCGTAAGGGCAGTAAACAGGCAAGGCAGCTATAAAACCGCAAAATTTGTAGTAAAATAATGAAAGCCCTGCTGTATATCCGCCTGTTAATTGATGGCCAGACTATAGTTTACGGCAACCCTGTATTGGAGCAGGTAAAAAACCAGTTTCCGGATGTGGCTGTGCTGGATATAGATTCTCAATCAGGAGAGTTGGTGTTGCATTTTGCAAAACAATTGCTTCAAAGTGCGGGGCAGGTTATAGTTTGTGTTGATAGTGCTGGTGCAGATGCCGGTTTTGGAAGTGTATTTCCGTTAGTTGAGTTGGTATTGGAAGGACAGAAAGATCAGCTTATAGTTTTCAGGAATGGCCACAATAGGTTACAGCGCATGGTGCAGGCCCGCCCGGAGCTGAAGATGCGGGTAGCACAGAGTGATGCTGAGTTGATACAGGTAGTGCAGGAGTTTTATACTTGAATGATTTAGAAGGCTTAAAGCTGTTTCGGACTTCCTTGCCCGAAATAAAAGCTGCTGCGGACGTCCACATCCGCGTTTATAGTATAACGGGGACATGGAAGTCCCCGGCAGATGGCTTTCGGACTGGGGAGTCCGAAAGAGCAAAATAACTTAGTGAGCTTATTATAAAGTTCTATGGCGCGGGCGCCTTCGCTCGTGTCGAACTATAGTTGTGCCTCTGGCCCAGCGAGTCTGGAGACTCTATCACACCCTGCGTCACGAGTCTGAGACTCGCGCCAGAAATAGGATTCACTACAACAAATTAAAAATTAACCCTTCAACTCAAACGCATCCGCATCTAAATGCGCCGGGAAAGCTTCTCTGAAATCCAGTAACTCCTGTTTGCTTAATAAGATCGTATGGATGCCTTCCTGTTCGGTGGTTTCTAAAAGTTTATGGCCTTTTGGGTGGATAATGGCTGAATCGCCGGAATAGAGATGGTTGTTGCCATCAGTGCCAATGCGGTTAACACCAACAGTATAAGTAATATTTTCGATGGCGCGGGCTTGTAATAACGTGCGCCAGGCAAGGCTGCGTACTTTTGGCCAGTTGGCTACATAAAGCAAAAGATCGTAGCGGTCGCCGGTATTGCGGCTCCAGACCGGGAAGCGCAGATCATAGCATACCAACGGGCAAACCTTCCAGCCTTTCAATTCTATAGTTGGCCGCTCGCTTCCGGGTGTATAAGTATGGTGCTCTTTTGCCATCCGGAACAGGTGCTTTTTGTTATAATGCTCGTAGCTGCCATCCGGTCTTACCCAAAACAGCCGGTTATAGTATTGTTCGTTTTCTTTCACAATAATACTTCCGGTAATAACAGCCTTATAGTTTGCCGCCTGCTCTTTCATCCACTGCAACGTTTCACCTTCCGGCTCCTCTGCCAGCATAGCAGCATCCATGCTAAAACCGGTCGTAAACATTTCGGGCAGCACGATCAGGTCTGTCAGCGGGTTGGCAGCAGCCAACTTTTCAGCAAACATCTTCCTGTTCGCTTCCGCATCCTGCCAGTGCAGTTCTGTCTGTACTATAGTTACCCGCAAGTCCATTTTAGAATGAATAATTAGTAATGATGAATGAGTAAGAAAATATCTTTAATTTAAGCTATTGATATGGTTAAGTTTAGTTTTAAATCCTGCTCATCTTAAAATCCTGAAAATCCTAATTCAGACAACAATTAGCAGATCTACAATTCAACAATTCAACAATTCAACCATTCAGCTATTCAACCGTCAACAATCCAAAACTATAGTTTAACCAGCTTCTCGGCGGCGGCGCAAAGGGTTTCGTCGCTTTTGGCGAAGCAGAAACGCAGGTAGTGGTGGTCGGTTTTGTTGTGGTAGAATGCAGAAACCGGCACGGCAGCTACCCCGACTTCCTGCACCAGGCGTCTGGCAAAATCCTGGTCATGCTCACCTGAAATAGCATCGTATTTCAGCAACTGGAAATACGTGCCCGCCGACGGCAGAAACTCGAACCTGGATGGTGCCAGGTATTCACAAAAGGCATCACGCTTCTCCTGGTAAAAGTCCGGAAGGTTCAGGTAATGTGCTTCGTTATCCATAAAATCAGCAATAGCAAGCTGCAGAGGCGTAACCGTACAGAATGTAATGAACTGGTGCATTTTGCGAAGCTCAGCTGTTAAAGCAGGTGGCGCTACAGCATAGCCAATTTTCCAGCCGGTAGTATGGTAGGTTTTTCCGAACGACGAAATCACAAAACTGCGCTCACGCAGGATCGCATTTTCTAACGCACTGTGGTGTTTAAAGCCGTCGAAAACCATGTGCTCATACACTTCATCACTGATCACCAGAATATCGCTTCCGTCCACAATGTGCGCCAGCTCGTCCATGTCGGCTTTGGTCATGACGGCACCGGTCGGGTTATGCGGCGTGTTTATAATGATCAGGCGCGTTTTAGAAGAAATATTACGTTTCACTAAATCCCAATCCACACTAAAACCAGGCAATGCCAGTGGCACATACACCGGAATACCGCCGTTTAACCGGATAGCAGGCGCATAACAATCATAACAAGGCTCCAGCACCACCACTTCATCGCCGGGTTTTACTACAGCCGTAATAGCAGCATACAAGGCCTCCGTAGCGCCTGATGTAACTGTTATTTCCGTGTCCGGGTTAGGACGGTAGCCATATAACTTTTCAGTTTTCACGCTGATCTTTTCACGCAGCGATACGACACCAGGCATGGGCGCGTACTGGTTAAAACCGGCATGCATGTATTTTGTAACCAGTTCTATCAACTCTTCGGGGCAGTTAAAGTCCGGGAAGCCCTGCGACAGGTTTATGGCCTTGTGCTCGTTGGCCAGGGCCGACATTACCGAGAAAATACTGGTGCCTACATCTGGTAGTTTACTGGTTGGGTAATTTGCCATAGTTCTGGTGTTTATATCAGTGGGAGTTTCTTGCAACGAATATACTATAGTTAGGGTTAGGAGAGCAACTGTTTTACCTGCTGCTGCAAATACGGCACGGCATCCAACTCAAACCACGGGTTATGTTTTACCCAGAACTGGTTGCGTGGCGATGGGTGGGGCATGGGCATAAAAGCAGGTAAATACTCGTGCCAGTTTGTTACTGTCTGCGTCAGGGTTGCTTTTGCTTTATCACCTAAAAAGTAGTCCTGCGCATACTTGCCAACCAACAAGGTTAGCTCAATGTTTGGCAGCAACGCTAACAACTGCTGATGCCAGTGCCGGGCACATTCGGGGCGCGGTGGCAGGTCGCCGCTCTTGCCTTTGCCCGGGTAGCAAAAGCCCATCGGAACTATAGCTACCTTGCTTTCATCATAAAAAACTTCGGGCTCCAGCCCAAGCCACAGGCGCAAACGTTTTCCGCTCTGGTCGTCCCAGGGTTTGCCGCTGGCGTGTACTTTGGTGCCGGGCGCCTGGCCAACTATAAGCAGCTTTGCCGTTGTGCTGGCCCGCAACACCGGCCGCGGCCCAAGCGCCAGATGCTCTTCGCAAATGCGGCAGGCACGTATCTGTTGCAGTAAGTCTTCGAGTTGGTTCATAACTATGCTGCAAAGGTACTAAGTTGTTAATTGTTGATTACTAATTGTTGATTGGTGAAAGCTTTATTTTAAAACTATAGTTTGTGATGAACTATAGTTTGTGCGTGCCGGCATGGCCGTCGGGCTCTCGCGGCTCGCTCTATAGTTTGTGCCCAACTATAGGAGCTCAAACAACCGCTCCATCCCTCACGCTTTTCTGCCTGGGTGCCGGTAAACCATTTTATCGCTTAAGTTTCGTATAGCAAAACGGATGTGTCGTTTTATGCTCATAGTGCTCCTGGCTATAGTTGCTGGTCCGTGCCTGGCGCAGGATGCAGCCTGTAAAAATGCATTTACGGTAAAGCTTTTTGGTGTATCAGTGCACCTGAAAGAAAGCCCGCATCCCGAAATTTTCCCGAACCGGCTCGATGACAAAGGCTACATTACTTTTAACTATGGCGCTATAGTTGGCTACGACAGGTTTATAGTTGGCAACAAACATGCTGTCAGGGTAGAGCAGGGGCTGTATGCAGATTGCGCCGCATCCCTGGCAGGCTTTACACACATTGGCTTGCGCACGCTTATCCTTCAGAAAGACAGGCACTCGCTGAACGGTGGCATTGGCCCAACGCTGGTATACCGCAAAGACTGGAACCGTATAGTTGGCTACAAAGACGACGGCTATTTTAACAGGCGCGGCGAGTGGCAGTATAAGTTTTACTGGTATGCCGGTGAGCTCGAGTACAACTATAGCTTATCCGGACGAACAGATTTTTCGGTGAACATGGTGCCCGGCCTGCCCGAACTGATCTCTTTTGGAGTAGGCGTAAGGCAGCGGTTTTAAACTATAAGCCCTCAGCAGTATAATTGCCAAGGGCTTATAGTTCTACCAGTTTATTCTGCGTTGCTCCCTGTAAAATCTCTCGGATGCGTGGCGTGGATGGTGGTGTTGCTGATTTGAAAATTGCTCGTTCTGCGACCACCGGTCGTTGGCTTGTTGGTTCTGATTTCTGTATTGCTCATCGCTGTCCCAATGCGGGCGCTCATTTCTATAGTTGCCATAGCTGCGGTCTTCGTTCTGGAAGTGGCGGTTTTCGCGCTGCTCAAAAGGTTTCCAGTCGTTCCGGTATTGGTTTTCCTGCCTGTAGCGATCCTCGTTGTGCATGTGCCAGTCTTCTTCATGCGGACCCATGCGCGGATCAGGTTCTCCCCATCGGTTGGCCGTATTCTGCTGGTCCCGTGGGTAGCGGCGGTTTCTGTCGTGGCTATAGTTTTCGCGGTTCCGGTAATCTCTATCGTTATAATCCTGTTCGTGTCTCATAGCTTGTGTAGTTTAGTGCACTCTTGGGTTTACGATACCAGAAACAGGATGTTCGAGGCCGGTCCTATAGTTTAGTGAGCGCATAAAAAAAAGCGAAGCGGGTGGTGCCTGCTTCGCTTTTTTACTAACTAAAACTAATCTATAACCAATCTATCTAACCTGCTCCCTATACGTTAGTGTCTTCTAAAACGTTGGGTTCTGTCTGCATCATCATAAAAATTGTCTTTTCCGGAGTCTGTTTCGTCGGCCCAGCGCGGCCCGCCTTCGTAGCCACGTGCAAACTGCTGCCTGTTGTAAAGGTCGTTGCCGTAGCGTTTTCGTTCGTTTCTGCGGTCTTCGTCGGTCGGGTAGCCATGGCTCGGGCTGTAATCCGGATCATCAGAATGCATAATATCGTTCCAGGTATCTTTTATGCGGCCAAAAAAGCTCCTGTTATCGCGTTGCGGCTCCGGGGTGCTATCCGGGGTGAAGCGGCCTTCCCGGTACCAGTTATGTGTGCCACTGCCATACCTGAAATCAGATTCTTTATAACGGCTTCTGTCACCGGACAAATCGTTGTACTGTTCGTTACGGCTGGTTGGCGATACGTTATAGTTGCCTGGGTGCGAGCCGCCTGTAGTTTGCTGCTGGTTGTAGTGCGATGACCCGAAAGAGTCGCCGTGGTCCAGGTAAGAGCGTTCGTTGCGGTATGCACTGTTAGGGCGGCTGCCGTAGTGGTCGTTCAGGTGTGCGTTCTGATCTTTATTAAAGGAGTGATGCTGTGAAGGTCCTGAAGTTCTCTCCCGCTTGCCGCGGTCCTGGGCGCCGCTGCGGCTTGGCCCAGTATGAAAGTAATTGCCTTCATCCCATTTCTGATCTTTCGGGGTTCTGTAACCGTAGCGATGCTGGGGCAGATTCTGCTCCATACCACTGCGGTGCTGTTCCCGGTTTACGCGTTTGTTTTCGTCTTCTTCATTATAGTTTGCCATTGTCTTTCAGTCTTTTAGTCGTCAAATGCTACCATATGGCAGGTACTTAACAATACGAGGCTGGCAAGGCTATAGTTAATGCGGAGGGTATAAAAAGCAACAGGATGCCCCTTGTAAAAAAGGCATCCCGCTCTAGTTGTGCTGTAACTAAGCTTTTAAAAATGTTCTTCTATAATCTCTCTCACATCGGCTTCGGCCAACGGCTTGGAGTAATGTTTCAGTACTTCCGGGAATTGCTTTAGTTTTTCGAGATCATAAAAACTGGCCGAAGATGTCAGCATCATCATAATGGTCTGGTTCTTATCTGTCTCGTTAAACTTCTGATACTCTTCCAGAAACTCAAATCCATCCATTACCGACATTTTGATATCTACAAAAATCAAGTCGGGGCGGGGATAACTTTCTACACCTGCAAAGGCTTTCTCTAGGTAATCTAACGCCTCTTCTCCATTTGTAACTACCCGTATCTCTTCTGCGGTGTTCATACGCGAAAGCAGTCGGTGGTTCAGGTAGTTGGTTGTCTCGTCGTCGTCGATAAGGAGGATTGTTTTTAATTGCCTCATGTTGCTGATTATTTTTCAGATTAGCTTACGCGTTCCTTTGTTTAAAGTAAAGAAAAAACGTAGTTCCTTCGTTTATAGTACTCTCGATTGTAATGTAACCGCCGCTATTGGTTAGCAGCCTGTTTACTATGTATAAGCCCAGGCCCGAACCGCTTACGTGGTTATGGAAGCGCTTAAACATTTGAAACAGTTTATTCTGGTGTTTGTTCATATCAATGCCTACTCCGTTGTCCTGCACTTTCAGTTCTACATAGTCGCCTTTACGGGTGGTAGTTAAAATAATTTCTGGTTTCTGGTCTGGCTTGCGGTACTTAATGGCATTGCTGAGCAGGTTGTAAACTATACTTTTAAGGTTAGCCTTTGAGAAGGCAAGTGCAGGCACATCCGAAAAATCAGTTGTGATGCTGGCCCCTGTGTTGGTCAGCACATCCTGTATGCTTAGTTTCACATCTGCTGTCAGTTCTTCAAGGTCAACTAACTCATTATCCCTGGTCTTCCGTTTCTGCATCCGTACCACATCCGACAGGTCGATGATCGTATTATGTATCTGATCTAATGACTTGTTGAACATGCCTATCAGCTTCGGAGCATCCGGCTCTGTGAATACGGCATTTTGTGTAAGCTCATTAAATATACCGGCCATGTTAACTATAGGCAGCTTCAGGTCATGAGAGGCAGCGTACACAAAACTATCGAGGTCCTGGTTTATGCGTTCCAGTTCCAGGTTCTTGTCTACAAGCTCTTCTTCTGCTTTTTTATGATCTTCGATGTCGGTGCAGGTGCCAAACCAGCGCATTATGTTACCCTCTGCATCGCGCATTGGTATGCCCTGGCCCAGGAACCAGCGGTAATGCCCGTCCTGGCCATTCCGGATGCGGTACTCGAGTTCATAATATTCGCCGGTGCGTACGGAGTGCTGCCAGCGCTCAAAGGCCATTTTATGATCATCGGGATGTAATGCCAGCAGCCAGGCTTCAGGGCCTATGCTTTCTTCAAACGACAGCCCGGTATAGTTTATCCAGCGTTTATTAAAATAATCGGTACTTCCGTCTGGTGTTGCCGTCCAGACCATTTGCGGTATAGACTCTGAGAGGAAGCGGAATTGCTGCTCGGACTCCTGCAACTGCTCCTGCAGTACTTTCAGCTCGTTTATGTTAAGGCCGACACCATACCACTTTATGATTTCCTCTTTTTCGTTGCGCAATGGCTGTGCTTTTATCAGGAACCACTGGTATACATTGGTCTTTACATTGCATACCCGCACTTCTACATAAAACAGGTTTCCGGTAGTAATAGCGTCTGACCATAGTTCCATCAGCACTGGCAGGTCGTCGGGGTGAATGGCAGGCGCCCAGCCGTATCCCAGCGACTCTTCGATGGTCATTTGGGTATAGTCCAGCCACTGTTTGCTGGTATAGTCTATGTTGCCATCCGGGTTGGCGCTCCAGACAATTTGCGGGCTCGACTCGGTCAGGAACCTGAATTTATTGGTGCTTTCTTCTAGCGCCAGCATGGCCTGTTTCTGGTCTTCAATTTCGGTATGTGAGCCTACCCACATCGTTATTACGCCTTCGGAGTTGCGGATCGGAACCGCGCGCGCCAAAAACCAGCGATACATGCCATCAGCGGCAGATCGCCACCTGTTTTCGGTCTCAAATGGTTTTCCGGTACTTATTGCCTCTGCCCATAGTTGGGTAGTGCGCTCCCTATCATCCGGGTGAATGATGTCTGCCCAGCTTGTAAGTTCCGCATAGGTGCTGTCAGTATAGTCGTACCACCGCTGGTTATAATAATTTACGTTGCCTTCCGGCGTGGCGGTCCAGGTCATCAGGGGCAACGATTCCAGTATTTCGTGGGTACGGGCATTGCTTTCCTGTAGTTGCTGTTCAATTTTACGCTTTTCAGTCACATCGAGCATAGAACCAAACATCCTGATTCCTTTGCCTTCGGTATTGCGCAGCACATGGCCTTTATCATGTATCAGCTTAAAAGAGCCGTCGGCACATTTAAAGAGGTATTCATCTTCCCAGGTATTTTTATCCGATCCGATAACACTATGGATAGATGCTTTAATTCTGGCAAGGTCGTCTGGATGGATGTTCGTTGTCCAGGAATCGATCTGCAGATCGTGTGTGGTAACCTGGTATCCGAAAAGCGTCGTATACCCTTCGTTCCACCAGATGGTGTCGTCCTCCAGGTTCCAGTCCCAAAGCACATCGTTGGTGGCCATGGCAATGCGCTTAAAACGTTCGCTGTTGTATTGCAGCGCCAGTTCCTGCTTCTTCTGCCGGGTAATATCTACCAGCGAACCCAGCATGTGCTCTGGTTTGCCTTTGCTGTTGTAAACTATA
The DNA here is from genome assembly GCF_010092985.1 of Pontibacter pudoricolor. GTDB lineage: Bacteria > Bacteroidota > Bacteroidia > Cytophagales > Hymenobacteraceae > Pontibacter > Pontibacter pudoricolor. The sequence goes on from NZ_CP048106.1 coordinate 3,693,220, forward strand.
TAGCCATGGTCCAGCACAGAAGTATAGCTGCCATCCGCTTTCCTGTACCGGTACTCGCCCGTCCATGTTCGCTGGCCTTTTGCTATAGTTGCGTTTATGCTTTCCCGTATGGTTTTGTAATCGTCGGGGTGTATATTTTTGTCCCAGGTGCTGGAATTGGTTTCCAGGTCGCTGTCAGAGTAGCCAAACAGCTCTTTGTAAGACTCGCTCCACGCTATCGTTTTACGGGCTATGTCGCACTCCCAGGTAACACAACCTGTAGCTTTGGAAAGTAGCCGCATGCTGTGCTCATTATAGACCACGCGCTGTTTGGTCTTTACCAGTTCGGTTACATCTACTGCAGAAACAAGTATGCCTTCTACGCGGTCTTCCCTGATAATGGGTCTGTATTCCAGGTTAAGGTATATTTCCGAAATCTGCCCGTTGCGCAAGCGGTCTGTTAGTAGTTTATATTCCTGGGTCTTTATTTTGCTGCCGGTTCTGTAAACCTCATCCAGAATACTGAAAAACTCGGTATGTTTTAGTTCAGGCCATATTTCGCACACAGTTTTGTTCAGGTACTGGCGGTTTCCGAAAAACATGCTTATCCCCGGAGTAATGTAGGTACAAACATGCTCCGGACCTTGTAACTGGCAGAAATGTACCGGTGAGTGGTTCAGTATGTTCTCGAGCTGGAGGTCTTTTTCGCGGATGCGCTCCATTACCTGCTTCTGATCATCAATATCGGAGAGCGTACCGATCCAGAACTGCACATTCCCATCGGAACCGTGCATGGGTACGCCGCGCTCCAGAAACCAACGGTAGCTTTTGTCGTGGTAGTTAAGCAAACGGTACTCTATTTCGTAAGGCGTGCCTGCTGCCAGGGTGTTATGCCATTCCATTAAAACGATGGCCGTATCTTCGGGGTGAATCACACTTGTCCACCCTTCAGTCTGGTTAGTTGCCATGCCGGTATAACTATACCAGTTTTTATTGAAGTAGATTACCTTGCCATTCGCATCTGCCATCCAGGCCATATGTGGCAGCACTTCCAGCAGGTGCCGGAAGCGGGCATCGCTTTCCTTTAGTTCTGGCTGCGTTTTTTTATGCCCTGACAAATCTATAATAGAGCCAAGCGTACGGAGAGGCCTGCCATCGGAATGGTAAATAATATAGCCCTGGTCCAGTACCGGTATGTAAGTCCCGTCAGCTTTTCTAAAGCGGTACTCGCCGGTCCATATTTTGCTGCCTGCAGCGTTTGCTTTTTCAATGCTGGCCTGCACTGCCTCAAAGTCGTCGGGGTGCACACGTTCGTCCCATGATTCGCCTCCGGGGCCCATTTCTTCCGGCGTATAACCAAGTATTTGTTTTAGTCCCGGCCCCCATTCCATCTTGTTCTGAATCGGGTCGTACTCCCACGATACTGCATCCATGGTATTTCCAACCAGTGGTATATGCTCGCCAACCTGTGCGGGACTGTTTTCTCCTGATAATTCGCTGGCCTCGTGCAGAATATACAGCAGGTTACCCTGGTCATCGAGCACAGGCGTATTGGTTGCACTCCAGTAGCACTCTTTATAGTTGCCCCCCATTGCCTCCGGCAGTTTTAAACTATAGCAAAAAGAAGGGATATGATGTGGGTGTTTAGAGAATAGTACCTGCTGCAGCGACTGTTCCAGTGCCTGGGTAGGTGGGGTGTTAAGCAAAATGTTGCTACCCTCAAAGGTTTCGACTAAAGACCTGCCCTGTAGTGCGTTTCGCGAGGTATGGCGGGCCCGCACGTAAGCATCTGTCACCTCAATGATGGTGAGCTCCGGTGAAAGAGCAACATATAAGCCGGGTAACAAACGAAAAACAGGGCCAAGGTCGGGTATTGCAGTTATTTGCTGAGCTAACATGGGAAAAAATAAGGTTCCTCCCTCCAGTAAAAGGGCTGGTGAGTAAATTTAATTAAAGAAATCTCCTATTCAAATCTTTATTTAAGAGGGCTCTGAAATTAAATTATTGTGGGCTCAACTACTACGCTAATAGTATAGTTTATGCATGCCTGGTAACTATAGGGGCTCCTGGTCCTGCTTCTCATCATTTATATCAGTATAAGTACCAAACCAGATAAGTGTTTTTCCGTCTTCATCCCGGATAGGCATGCCCTGCTCCAGAAACCACCTGTACGATCCGTCAGTCCCATTCCGGATACGGCACTCTATATGGTAATCTCCTTTCTGCAGCGCATTTCTCCAGGCTTCAATAACCTGACTCGAGTCTTCCGGGTGTATCGTAATAATCCAGCCCTCTGTGGTACCGGAGGTTATGCCGGTATACACATGCCAGGCTTTGTTAAAGTATATGACCTTGCCGTTGGGTTGTGCTGCCCACGCCATTTGCGGTAATGCATCCATAAAATCAAGCAGGTTTTCGTTACTTGTATTCAGCGCATTTTTAGCCTGCTTATAAATCGATTCATTTATCATCGCAACATGGTTTAGGTCAGGTGTTTACGCACATAAGTCAAGCAGGGTTGATTTCCCTTATTCCTAAATTTTCAAATACTTCCCGGGCATCTGCTATAGTCCGGATATCCTCTACTATAACTATAAGTTTGTTCTTGGCTTCCTTTAAACGTGAGCGGCGCGAATGCTGCTGTACATACTTGAGTATGTTACCAAAAGTATCAGACTGGAAGTACTTATCGTTGTTTTCGCTGGGCAGGTAACCTTTCATCACTTCTTTTTTGATTGTCAGTTTCTCGAAGCCAAGCTGCTGTGCCTGCCAGCGTAGTTTTACGATCTCGATCAGCTTCTGTACTTCTTCCGGCAGCGGCCCGAATCTATCCACTATGCTTGCACGCAATTTTTCCAGCTCGTCCAGGTCTTTGGTGCTGTCGAGTTTGCTGTAGAGGCTCAGGCGTTCCGAAATGTTGCTTACATACCAATCCGGAATCAGCACTTCCATATCCGTTTCGATGTTGCAGTCGCGCACCGGCTCTATAAACTGCTCCAGGTTATCCCCCAGAAACAGCTCTCTGAATTCAGTTTCCTTCAGTTCTTTCACGGCATCATCCAGTATCTGGTGGTACATCTCAAAGCCGAGGTCTGTAATAAAGCCGCTCTGCTCGCCACCCAGTAAGTTACCGGCCCCACGAATGTCCAGGTCGCGCATCGCAATTTTAAAGCCTTCGCCCAGGTCTGAGAACTCTTCCAGGGTGCTCAGGCGTTTGCGGGCATCGGATGGTAAACCAGCCACCGGTGGCGTAAGCAAATAGCAGTACGCCTTTTTGTTGGACCTGCCTACGCGGCCCCGCATCTGGTGCAGATCGGACAAACCAAACATGTGCGCCCGGTTGATGATGATGGTGTTGGCATTCGGGATATCCAGGCCAGACTCAATGATGTTTGTTGAGACCAGTACATCGTACTCGCCTTCCACAAATTTCATCATGCGTTTTTCCAGCAGCTCGCCATCCATCTGCCCGTGGGCAAACGTAATGCGTGCATCCGGCACCAGTTTCAGGATCATGTTAGCGATCTCGTCGATGTCCTTTACACGGTTGTGCACAAAAAATACCTGTCCGCCACGCTTCAGCTCAGCCGAAATTCCATCGCGGATCAGAATCTCATCAAATACATGCAGCTCTGTCTGTACTGGCTGGCGGTTTGGTGGTGGCGTGGCTATTACCGAAAGGTCACGGGCACCCATCAGGGAGAAGTGCAGCGTACGCGGAATAGGTGTGGCCGTAAGCGTAAGTGTATCCACGTTAATGCGCATTTCCTTAAGCTTGTCCTTGGTTTTTACACCAAACTTCTGCTCTTCATCTATTACCAGCAGGCCCAGGTCTTTAAATTTGATGTCCTTACTGACGATTCGGTGCGTACCGATCAGAATATCCACTTTGCCTTCGGCTACACGCTTCAGGGTTTCTTTGGTATCCTTGGCAGTTTTAAAGCGGTTTATATAATCCACAGTAACCGGAAACTGCGCCAGGCGGTCCCGGAACGTTTTGAAATGCTGCATGGCCAATACCGTAGTTGGTACCAGCACGGCTACCTGTTTGCCATCGCAGGCCGCTTTAAAAGCAGCGCGAATGGCCACTTCGGTTTTGCCAAAGCCCACGTCGCCACACACCAGGCGGTCCATGGGGTGCGGTTGCTCCATGTCGGCCTTAACATCTTCGGTAGCTTTGCCCTGGTCGGGGGTGTCTTCGTAAATAAACGACGACTCCAGCTCGGCCTGCAGGAAACCATCTTTAGAGAAAGCGTAACCGGGCGCAGCTTTGCGTTTGGCGTATAGTTTAATGAGCTCGGCGGCAATATCCTTAACCTTGCTCTTAACTTTCTTTTTCTTGTTCTCCCACTCCGGCGAGCCCAGTTTGCTCATGCTTGGCGGGCCGCCTTCTTTTCCGCTGTACTTGCTTATTTTGTGCAACGAGTGGATACTGGTATACAGCAGATCGTCGTCGCGGTAAACCAAGCGAATGGCTTCCTGCAAACGGCCGCCCACTTCTACTTTCTCCAGGCCTGCAAAACGGCCGATGCCATAGTCTACGTGTGTGATGTAGTCGCCGGGCTGCAGCGAACGCAGCTCTTTCAGTGTCATGGCCTTGTTCTTGGAGTGTCCTTCCTTGGCCTTGTGCTGATAAAACCTGTCGAACAGCTGATGGTCGGTGTAGCAGGTTACTTTTAGTAGCTGATCTATAAAGCCTTCGCGCAACGAAATGGCCAGGTGCTGGAAACGCACGTCGTGGTCCAGTTCATCAAAGATCATGGTCAGGCGGTTGATCTGGCGCGGGGAGTCCGTAGCAATAATGTTCACGAAACCAGCGCCCTGATGCTCGTGCAGGTCTTTTACCAGTCTCGTAAAATCTTTGTTAAAGGATGGCTGTGGCTTGGCCTGTAGTTGTATTACTTCAGCCGACTTAAAATGAAATCGTTTTCCGATCTCGATGATGTTAAAATTATCAAGCAGCTTCTTAAACTGCTTCTGCGTCTGGAAAAGTTGCTCCGGGTCCGATACGATCTGCATGCCGCCACTACCGGCCATCAGCTTCTCAAACGCCTGTGAAGCCTTATCGAAATACTCATCGATCACATCCAGCGTCTGGCGCACATCTTTAAACCAGATGTTGGTATCAACCGGCAAAAAATCCAGGAAGGCTTCCCGGGTTTCCTGCAGCAGTTTGGTTTGTACGTTCGGGATGATCGAGATCGCTTTCTTGGTTTCAACAGATAGCTGTGTATCCGGGTCAAAGGTTCGTATACTTTCGATCTCATCACCGAAAAGCTCGATGCGGTACGGCAAATCGTTGGCATAAGAGAACACATCCACAATGCCACCGCGCACAGCATATTGGCCAGCCTCGTATACAAACTCGGTACGCTCAAAACCATACTCAGCCAGCATCTCACTCAGAAAACTTACATCCAGCTTTTCGCCCACTTTAGCGCCCAGCGTGTTCTCGACCAGCGATTTTTTATTGATAACTTTTTCGGTCAGCGCCTCGGGGTAAGTAACTATAAGTTCGCCTTTCCCGGTTTTCTGGTTAACGCGGTTAAGTACCTCGGCCCGCATCAGTATATTGGCGTTCTCGGTGTCATCGAAACTATAAGGCCGCTTATACGATGTCGGGAAAAGCAGGACTTCCTTTACATCGCCGAGCAGGTTCTTCAGGTCAGTATAGAAATAGGCAGCTTCTTCTTTGTCGTGGAGGACGAAGAGTTGGTGCTGGTAATTTATAGTATATACCGCCGAAGCCAGCACAGCGTCTAAACTGCCAGTTATGCCTTTCAGTTGCAGGCGGTACGTGTTGTTCGTTTTCAGACGCTCGGCTATAGTTTGCACCATGCCATCGAGACGATACAGTTCTAAAAAGTCAGATACTTTCATTCAGCTCTATTACAAAACAAGAAAGGCAGAACACAGGGCTTATAGTTTAGCCGTGTTCTGCTGGTAGGTCTTTTACAAAGATACGGAAGTTAATGTTTTGTTGGGAGGGGGGAGGTAGAAGGTTGTGTGAGGGAAATGAAATTTTGTTTATGTATTTATGAAACGTTATATTTGATTTATAATATATAACGTATGAGAATCTGTCTAATAGTTACTTTCTGTTCGCTATTTTTTGCATTTAATGCTAATAGCCAATCACTATCATATAAAAGTAAGGTGCATAAAATTTACTCATTAATTATAACCGAAGAAGCTAGACAAGTAATGATTGACAAAGCAATTGATAATTACTCTTGGGTCAAAAACAAAGAGTCGTATGCATTCTGGAATGAGTTTACTTATGAAATGAGGAAAATAGATGTAAGTGATTTTGCAGAAATTATTATACCTGTTTATTACAAGTATCTGTCAGAAGAAGATTTAGAAACATTTATTGAAAGTTTAACATTACCACAAAATAGGCTGGGTATCAAACATCAAATGTTGTTACAGAAAATGTCTGCAAATGCCTCAACTTTAAACGAAGAAGCATATAATGCAGGGAGTATTTGGGGTCAACAAAAAGCAGATGGAATAATTAGAAAATTAAGGAGTAAAGGTATCTAATTTGCAGCGGGTGTAATTTTATTATTGGTGCAGTTATTTAAGATATCTTAAAATGATAAAGCTGTTTAAAGAAATAAATCTTGGAGTTAAAAGATTGTTAGTTTCATTTAATATATTCATAACTATATTCGTTTTTTACAATATGATAGATAGTTATTATGAATGGAAGCAAGAGGAGCAACAAACAATTGAATATCTAAAACAGCTAGACAAAGAAGGGCAACTGTCCTTTTTGCCTGATGGATATGATTGGAAAGAAAAATTAAACGGTCATGTTGAAGTACTATTGATTGCTGAAAAAGAAGGTTATTTGGGTTATACACCTTCAAATTTCGAACATTTTAAAAATGAATATATAGGAGCAATCAAATCGGGAATCAAGTTCCTTGGAATTTTTCAGACTGTTTATTGGGGTATAATATTTTTTGTCCTTTGGGTACGAGAAGGGTGGTTAACTAAGAAAGAAGCAGTATAAATACCCAGTTCCCAGCTCTTTCGGATTTGCAATCCGAAAATATTTACTGCGAGGATTTTTAAGCCGACACCTACAGCGGGGTTATCGTTGGCGTAACCTGTGGTTATACTTTGAAATAACCGTAAATCACCCGCAATCCCCTGTAGGGACAGGTCGCGACCTGTCCGAATCGTGCACCGGCAATCATCCCCGAAAATAATTTGTCTGAATCTTTAAATTGGGGCTCTTCCCCAAGGATTTACAGGATTAAAGGATCAACAGGATCGGGTATATAGCATTAACCGTTATTGTTTCATCTTTCAGCCTATCGCGCGGACAGGTCGCGACCTGTCCCTACAGGGGATCGTGCATCCAATGCATTTTGCATTTGATACCAATCTGTTCTGGTGCCGTATACTTCATCTATGAAATGGCCGGATCGGAAACTGAACAGGTTAAATGGGTTTGACTATAGCCGGGATGCGTTATACTTTGTGACATCCTGTGTGCTGGATAAGGCCTGTGTTTTTGGTGAAGTTGTGAACGAAGCAATGCAGCTGAATAAATTTGGCTGTATTGCAGAACAGCAATGGCACAGGCTGGCAGAACTATATCCGTATGTAGTGTTGCACGCTTTTGTGGTAATGCCAAACCACGTGCACGGCATCATCGAAATCGACCGCGAACTTGTAGGGACAGGTCGCGACCTGTCCGCGCGACGGCTGAACGACGGAGCAGGAACTGTAAATACTGTAATAGCCGGCTCTCTTCCAGCACAAAAAATCAAATCCCTGTCACAGTTGGTTGGCGCTTATAAAACCACCACATCCAAATTAGTTCGATCAGCAGGATTAGCAGAGTTTGCCTGGCAGCGTTCCTTCCACGACCATATCATCCGAAGCGAGAAGGCTTACAATCAAATCAGAGACTACATTCTGAGCAATCCGGAGAAGTGGCCGGACGATGTGTTTTACCAACAAGTATAAATCTCCTACTTAAAAATACTTCCATATTGCAAGTTTAGCGTCAGCACAGCTTGTGGCTATACTTACGGTCATTTTGTAACTGGTAAATAATCCCAATCTATACTTTCGATGGTTACAAACTAGCCGCCATACTCAACCACCAGTTGCCGCTATCGCTCAAACCAGCCATATACTTCGCGGGAGAATAGCCGGGCTTACTTTCGCTTCATAAAAGCTTCAATTTCGGAAGTGCTGGGGTTAACGCGTATTATTTTGCCGGTCGCATCTATCAGCACTCTTGTAGGAAACGAGCTCATAGCAAATTCGCTGCGCGCATAGGTTGCCCCAAGGTCGTGCAGGTTTAGCCAGGGAAACTGGTACTCTGAAATGATTCTTATAAATTCATTTTTAGACCCGGCAGGGAAAATGCCTGCGATCTCCAGTTTGCTGCGATCTGTGTTTTTGTATAGTTCTTTTAGGTCAGGGAATAACCTGTCGCAGGGTGAGCATGAAGGTAGCCAGAAATACAGGAGTATATATTTGCTGTTAAAGCTTTGCAGTGACAGTGTGTCGCCTGTTGCGTCGGTTAAACTAAAGTCGGGAATAACATTGCCACGAGATAAAAGCCGTCTGCCTGCAAGATATTTATCTATTTGGTCGGCTGCCCAGCCGGTTCTGGCATTTGCTGTAAGCTTGCGGTAATGGTGTGCTATAGTGCTTACATCATAGTGAGAGAAAAGCATATTTAGCGCGATGGCGTGTGCAGCAATTTCACTGTCTCTGTTCTCTCTAATGAATTTACGTGTAACGGACCAGAAGTCGTATCTGGCGGACTCTACCAGATACTTTTGCAACTTCACTTCATCAACAGATGTATCGAGCCAGACTGCTTTATCGGGCTGTATGGTGAGTATACGGTTTACATCCGGGGCAAAGATCCAGAATTTTGATAGCACAAACTCTCCGGCTTTATCATCTGGTAGGCGTACATAAAAATAGAAAGGGTTCCCAGTCCAGGTTTTGTCGATAAGCTTTATAGTTTGGTTGCTGCTCAGGGAGTCTTTAGTATTTCGGAACCAGAAATGAACAGTTTCTGTGCTTTCGTTCTTCACCAGGATCTCGAATTGCTGCTGACTAAAAGCTACTTCTGCTAGAAGCAAGAAAACACAGGTGAAGAAGATCCGCATGAGTTGTAGTAGATAGTACTAAAGTAAATATAGCTGTTTATAGTTATAGTAGCATAACAGCTATAGTCCTGCTTCAGAATCACATTAATCATCTGCGGTTTATCCTGCAGGGTGCGTACGTTTTGTTTTAGATAATCTGCTTAATGCGAATCTGTATTTGCTTAAATATAAGGCTCTATACTGGTTTTTTCTTTTAAATAGAATATAGATAAATTTTCCAGGGTGAGTTCTTGTGCTCAAATATTTTCTCCAGGTGCATACCATTGTCAGCTGCATTCTCAATCTCAATAGAAGAGAAAATATATTCGGCGCCCATGCTTCTGGCGGCAGGTGTATCAATATCTAATTGCTTGATCCTGGCTCCTTTGGTTTTAACGTTATCATAATAGTTGTCCAGTTCTGCTGGCAGAATATAAAACCGGCTTCCCCAGCCATCAAAATAGGATTTCCACTTGTCATTCTTTTCTATTTCTCTGCCAATAATTTTCCTGAACTGAGATTTATACTCCAGCGGATAGTTGTTCTGGTAGCCATCTAAAGTATAAAAACCATTGAATTGAGCGATACTCGGATGAAAGCCAATGCTCAGCACACGATACGATTCCTGTGGTTTGTTTATATATTCTTTGATCTCAGCGAACAGCTGCTTAGAGTAAAACTCCTTGTAAGTTACAGACAGATTTTGCTCCGGCCTTGGTGCGCCGAAATATTTCGCCATAAGCAGGTGCCGGTTCTCGTTAAATTCGTTTGTGGTCTGGGTAGTGCTTTTAAGGCAGAAAGCTAACTGAAGCAGTACGCAGAAAGTAGCTAATGCCTTCCCCCAGTTTGTGTCTCTGGCAATAACGGCCAGAGACAAGGCAAAGGCAACAAACCACATCAGCGGCCTGAACCAGAAGAACCTGGAAAAGTCGAATGTTTTTACAATGCCGATGGTGTTTTTCAACTCTACAAGCGCAAAACTCTTGTAGATAGTGTAAGATAAAGACAGTAGCAGAGCTATAGCTATAAGCATCATAATATTGCCATAGGATCTGTAGTCCTTCCGTCTCCAGGCGATAAACAAAGCTATAATAGCCGCAATAAGTACCGGCCTGTGAACAGTAGCTGCATGGTAATTCCCGAATACAAAGCTGTCCGCAGTGTTGTGGACTAATTCAGTGATATCATGTGATGCGACATTTTCAGGAATGTAATCTACTCGATGTGACACGTAGCTGGAGTCGAGCAGCATGGTATAAAGCAGGTTATGCTCCGTAACCACATAACACAAGCCTAACAGGATAATGCCGCAAATAAATGGCCGGTTAATTGTGCGTTGCTTGTAGTAGTCAACTATAAACCAGCCTGCCAAAACTATAAGTATAAAAAAGCCTGTTAAGGGCAAACTTGAGTAGAAAGCATACAGCACTATAATGGCGTAACTTTTCCAGTTGTGGCCTTTTTTCAGGAGCGTAAGGAAAGCGTAAAGTAATAGCGGCTGCCCGGTGATGGACATGCCATACACAGAATAGAAAGGCAATGCAGCAAACGTTATTGAAACTCCTAAAACTATCCAGGTATGTTCTTTTGCTGGTAGTATGAACTTTTTAAGTAACAGGAACATGCCAATAAAGGCAACAGCGTGTACCAGGATCTCATTTACTGCATAGGCCCAGAAAGGGCTTAGAAACAGGAAAAACCAAACTGAAATGTTAAGCTGGCTCGGATATAGTTTCGAAGGAAAACCGTTCATTACCCGTTGGGTGACTGCATTGTCGCCGATCAGTTTACCGCCTTCGGTCATGATCATTTTCCAGACCAGCTCCGAGTCCAGGTTATCGTGTATGGTAATATAAGAATCCTCGCCCAGCAGTATTCTGGGTAGCGAAAAGAGCAGCACTATAAATGCCAAGCCAACCCAGAAAAGAACGCTGCCAGTGTCCCGGAGCGGGGGGGTGCCAGTATTTTTGATCTTGTTGATGCGCACTTTTTCTAAAGCCATTTCAAAATACATTACCTGACAAATGTACTTATTTTTCTGCAGCGCTTTATAGTTTGCCAGGCGCTTGCGGATATCTTCTCATGCCGCAAGTTTGAACTTGTGGTGATGCATGGTGCCAGTTTGTAACTGGCTTTCTGCGTGAGCAGAAAAGGATAGATTCTAGGTAACTATAGTTGACAATTTAGCTATAGTGTTATAGTTACAGCCATCGTTTTTATTGCTTTTGTAAAGCAACGGCAGTTACAAACTTGCTACCATAATCAACCACCAGTTACCGCTGCGCTCAAACTGGCGGTATGCAGATTACTTCAAAATAACTTTAATCATTTGCGGGTCATCCTGTAGGGTGCGGACGTTTTGTTTTAGCTGCTCCAGTTCCCTGGTAAGGTCCTCTTTGGCGGATTTAAATTTCTGGTCCATTTGCTTGGGGGAGCCGCAGAAGCGGGTGTAAAAACCGGCATCCGGGCCATTTGCCAGTGCCTGAAACTCAGCTTTCAGTTCATCCAGTTGGTCGGTCAGTATCTTGACATAGTATTGCAGTTGCTCATCCTGCAGCGTGTCCAGTGGCTGGCCTTGTTCCTGCATAAACTCCATTTGCAGGCGCAGCAATTCAAAAAAGTCGTCGTGGTGGTAGGCCTGGGTAACGCGTTTCATGGCTTCTTCTTTCCAGGCGCGTTTGGTTTCGTCCAGTTCTTTATCGGGGTGCAGTTGTTTGGCAAGTTCGGTATACACACGGCGGCTGGCCCTGCTGATGTTACTAAGTTCGGCTTTTGCCTGGGCTTCTTTGGCTAACTGCGCTTTGGTTTTGCGGTTTTTCTGACGGTTCTGCTTTTCCTGTTCGCGTTGCTCACGTTCACGGTCCAGTTGGGCTTGTATGCGTTCGAAATCATCCAGGTCATCAAAGTTATCTTCTATAGTTGGCTCATCATCAGCTATAGTTTCATCCGCGTCTTCGGCGGTAAAAGCAGTGCGTTCGGCATAGGTAAATTCGGCATAGCGGTCGTGCAGCTCAATCATATCACGGCGCTCATAGTTCGAGATCAGATCAAAAGTGATGTTCTCGATAAGGGCGGATATTTTTAGCTTTTCCCGGATACTGAAAATGGGAAGTGAGAACGCCTGATCTAACAAATTTGCTAACTCTACACGCTTTTCCAGTTGCTGTTGTATGATGGGACGCAGTTCTTTTTCGACACGTTTCTGAGCTGTGTTTATACTTTCGCGGCGGGCGCTTATTTCCTTTTTAAGCAGCTCTATTTGTCCGGTTTTCTGGTTAAACTCCTGTTGCAGCTGGCTCAGTTTTCGCTCTGCTGAGGTAGAGATCTGGGGTGTTAAGGTAGGAGCAGGTTTGTTGGATTGGAGCATGTATTGAAAGTATAAGCTGGTGTTGCTGTTGCAAATGTATAGTTTCCTGGCTGGATTATCTGCAATGGTTTTAGACGCTCGTAGGAGCTGCGCACGCTACGCGCGTCTACCGGATGAGCTCCTGTTTCCGTTCCCCGATCTGCTGGCGCCACATGGCATAGTATAGTCCTTTTTGCTCCAATAATTCGGGGTGGCTGCCCTGTTCTACAATCTTGCCGCGCTCTAAAACATAAATCGTATCGGCGTGCATGATGGTGCTCAGGCGGTGGGCGATCAGTATGGTTATTTGTTCTCTCGATGCCGATATTTCCCGGACGGTACTGGTAATTTCTTCTTCGGTTAACGAGTCCAGGGCAGACGTGGCTTCGTCGAAGATGAGCAGGCGCGGGTTGCGGATAAGGGCGCGGGCAATGGAAAGACGTTGTTTTTCGCCACCCGACATTTTCAGACCGCCTTCACCGATCTGGGTGTGTATGCCTTTTTCGGAGCGGGCCAGCAGGTTGGTAGCAGATGCTTTTCGCATCGCGGTCAGCACTTCTTCGTCGGTGGCGTCGGGTTTTACGTATTGCAGATTCTCTTTTATAGTTCCGGAGAACAGGTTGGTTTCCTGGGTAACAAAGCCCAGTTGCCGGCGCGCTTCGTTCAGCCAGATCTCGTGGGTAGGGTAATTGTTATAGTATACTTCGCCGCTTACCGGTTTATACAGGCCCATCAGCAACTTTACCAGCGTAGATTTACCCGAACCCGACGGCCCGACGAATGCAATGGTATCACCTGAATTGGCTTCGAAGGAGATGCCATCCACGGCATTTTGCTTCGCGCCACGATGGTGAAATACCACATCTTCGAACCGCAACTGCTGCAACGGGCCGATATCTATAGCAGATTCCGGTCGGGTTTCCACGGGTTTGTTCATCAGTTCATCAAAATTCTGTAACGATGCTTCGGCTTCGCGGTAGGTAAGTATAATGGTACCCAAATCCTGCAACGGGCCGAAAATACTGACTGAAATAAACTGCATCGAGATCAGCTCACCCGTAGTCAGTACATCCCGGAAAATAAGCCATAATAACGTAAAAAGGATGGATTGCTTGAGCAGGTTAAGTGCCGTGCCCTGCAGAAAAGAGAGTGTTCGAACCTGCTTCACTTTGGCCATTTCGAGCTTAAAAATGCGCTCAGTGTGTTCGCGCAGGCGGCGTATTTCGGGGTAGGTAAGGCCCAGGCTTTTTACAAGCTCTATGTTGCGCAACGACTCCGTTATTACCCCCGACATTTTATTGGATGCCCGGTTAATGGAGCGCTGCATGGTCTTGATCTTTGCACTCAGTAAACTGGTTAATCCGCCCAACACCAGAATACCGATCACGAAAATTGGAACCAGCGCCCAGTGCTTGGTAACCGCATACCATACCAGGAACCCTACCCCAACTATAGATGAGAACAGGATGTTGATAAAAGCATTGATAAACCGCTCCGTGTCGCGGCGCACCCGTTGCAGTATGGAAAGTGTCTCGCCGCTGTTCTGATCAGCGTATTCCTGGTAAGATAGTTTCAGGGTTTGTTTCAGGCCATCGTTAAAGATCTGCACGCCAAATTTCTGCACCACCAGGTTCGTGAAATATTCCTGGAAAGCCTTTGCCAACCGCGATAACAACGCAACTATAACTGCTAAAAGCATCAGCCACAAAGCTCCTTTCACACGTTCTTCGCCGGTCATGGTAAAAGGCGGCGTGGCGTATTTGTCGATGATCTCCCCGAAAATGATAGGATCGACGAGGGCCAGTATCTGACTGATGCCGGCAAGAACAAGTGATACTATAACTAACCCACGGTGGGGCTGCAGGTAGATCCAGAGTACGCGCATGTAGAGCAAAAATATTTAGGTTTATACGTACGGAAGCGCAGATTATAAGAATGAATACCTGCTGCGGTTTGCTGAAGATTGGAACAGGATTAAATATAAGTTACTATGAAAGCCGCTGACTGATCGGGTATAATACAAAAAGCGCCTGCAACTATAGTTACAGGCGCTTTTGCTGCGGAGGTTCTGATTTAGTCCCAGTAAGTGATGTTGCTTGCTTCTTTGCCATCGGCAGTAAATACAAGCTTTTTATCACCGGCTTTGTCATCCAGCTCTACCTGGTAATACGTGGTGCCGTCTATTTCCAGCACTTCCATATCGTCGAGGCGAAGGCCTTTGTGGTTCTGGCTGATGGCGCTGCTTACAGCCTGTGGCAGGTCTTTTTTCTGGATGTCGCGCTTGGTCATCAGTATTTTGCCCGAAGGGTCGATGAGCACGTTATGGTCCACGCGGTTCACGTCAAAGTCTGCTTCGTAGTTTGTGCCATTCATTTCCCAGTCCAGGTCGGTGGCATTGGCAAATTTCTGGGTGAGCGCAGCTGCTACTGTTGAAGGTACGTCTTTGGTAGCTACATCCTGTGCGTTTACGGCTAGTGCGGTGCTTCCTGCAAATATGAATGCAAATAATAGGGTCTTCATAATGTATTGGTTTTAAGTTAACTAATAAATCAATGCTGTAAACTTATAACCCAATTCTGAAGGAAATCTGAGTACACTTAAAATACAACAGCTTGCTACTAACTATAGTCTGGCAGTTTTATACTTTAGAATATCTCTTGCGCGTTAGTTTCGTATGATAAAGGTTGTTTGTAATAAACCATCATTAACTTTAACTTTAAAAGAAATTCTTATGAAGAACACGCGTATTTTTGCCCTGCTTGCCTTGTTGCTGGCGTTTGTATTTTCTACGGCAACTATGGCCCAGGATCAGAAGCCAAAGGCTAGTCCTCCGGCAACGGCTACTGGTAAAGTTGGTGACGCTACAGTAACTATAAACTATAGCAGCCCATCGGTTAAAGGCCGTACCATTTGGGGAGAGCTGGTGCCTTACGGACAAGTATGGCGCTCCGGCGCGAACGAGGCGACTACTATTACTTTTGATAAACCGGTCATGGTAGAAGGCAAGCCCTTGGCAGCAGGTACGTATAGTTTCTACACTATTCCGGCAGAAGATAAATGGACCGTAATCTTCAATAAAACGGCCAAGCAGTGGGGCACACAGTACGACGAAAAGCAGGATGCCCTGCGCGTAACAGTAACGCCCATGAAAGCACCAACTATGAATGAGCGCCTGAAATACGATGTGAACAGCAACGGCTTACTGCTGAGCTGGGAAAACATGGCTGTGCCGGTTAAAATTACGACAGCTAAAAAATAAGCGAACTATAAATTATGAAGCGGCAGTTGCTACCAGGCAGCTGCCGCTTTTTTGTTGCCTTAACGCAGGTTTGTATAGGAATTTTACTATATTGAAACTGTAATCATTCTATAGTCACGAATAAACCCTGAAAACATGCTTAGAGCTTTTGCCTCAAACCTGAAGCAAACTGCAACCGACCTGCTCAGTTTTCTGCGCAACCCTTCTGACACGCCCGTTCCCGGTATTCAGGTTACTGGTAAGCTGCAGGTGCTTTTAGGCGTGCTGGTACTTGATGTGTTGCTTACGTTTGGTTTTATGGGGCTGATACACCTTGTAGAGTTGCTGGGCTGGCATAAGTACGATGCACACGCTGTGGCTGAAATGATGCGTAGTTTTCCGTTGTGGGGAGCCTTGCTTTTGGGAATTATCATTGTGCCGTTTGCAGAGGAACTGGTATTCAGGGCAGGGCTCAGGTTCCGGAGAGGTTACTTTACTTTTTTGTTGTTTGTATTACTGCTTGCGGCAGGAATCTTTGCTTTTAACATGATGCCTTTGCTTTGGGCATTGGGTGCGGCATTTGTACTAGGTTTGCTGATGATAGTGTACCTGATGAACGCGTATGCTATCGGCGAGTTCCTGGAGCGTGCATGGCCCGGGTATATGCAACCGTATTTTATAGTGTAGCGGTGCTTTTCGGGTTGGTGCACATCACCAACTATACTGATTTTAATTATGCGTCGCTGGCGCTGTTATTAATTCCGGTACTGATCGCGCCGCAGATCTGGGCAGGTTTGTCGATAGGGTATATGCGTGTAAAGTATGGCTTCTTTTGGGGCTTCTTTTTGCATGCGGCGCATAATGCTGTTTTTCTGGGAACAGGGCTGCTGTTTATGAGTCAGCTGGAAGAAAAACTGAACATCCGTAACGAGAACTATAGTTTGAAAGTGGAAGAACATTTTTACTATGATAAAAGTGCAGGCTCTAAAAGTGTAATTGCAGATGATACAGCAGCTTTTGTAAACATAAAATTAAACGATGCGATCACGCAACTGCTTCAGACAGAAGAAGTATCTATCGTTAATAACTCGGGCAGCAAATTAACCAGAGCGGTAAACCTGTACTATAAAAGCCAGGCACCGGACCTGAGCAAAACCAAGGCAGACATTCTTTCCGAACTACAAAAGCTGTATAAGTTTGACGTAAGCAAAGCTGATGTAGAAAAGGAAATGTGGGATGTAAAAGTTGAGAACCTAACGGCGCTGGCAGCCAATATATCTGACAGAGGCGACAAAACATCAGAGGTCAGGGTTGACAAAAAAGGCATCGAAATGAAGAACGTGACCATCACTGAGCTTCTGACTGCCCTGCAAAAAGAATACAACATAGCGCTGGCCGACCAAACTACTGATGCAGGCAGGTATAACTTTACCTTCAGTAAAAAAAGCTTTCAAGAACTGAAAACAGAGCTAAAAGAAAAGTATGGCTTAGCGTTGCAGTCTAAAATGATCATGACACAGCAGGCCTTAGTCGAATTCAGGAAGTAAGATGCCCGTTCTAGACAAATTAGCTACCAGCCTGAACCGCCGCGACGAGGAGCCCAACAAGCAACTGGCCCAAACTATAGCTGAAGCCGATGATACGGAGGCTGTAAAAGAGCTGGTGGGTTTGCTGCAGCACAAAGACAAAAACATACAAAGCGACGCGATCAAGGTGCTGGATGAAACCGGTGCATTGAAACCGGAACTGGTAGTGCCTTATGTTTCGGAGCTGGTGACATTATTGCGATCAAAAAATAACCGGATGGTTTGGGGAACTATGGCAGCGTTAAGCGCTATTGCTCCGGCTGCGCCAACTATACTTTACGATAATCTGGTTGCTATTTTAGAAGCTGCGGCCAAAGGCTCGGTTATCACCAAAGACCACACTGTTAAAATACTGACCATACTTGCAGCCACGCCCGCTTACACCGACGACTGTATTGCCCTGCTGCTGGACCAACTGAAAGACGCGCCCGTAAACCAACTGCCAGCTTATGCCGAAATTACTGCAACTATAGTTACACCCAACTATAGCCAGGAAATGGCCCGCATACTTACCCAAAGGCTACCCGAAGTAACACAGGGTGCCAAGCACAGGCGGCTTTCCAAAGTGCTGCAGAAGCTTCAGAAATGAGAAATATTGTTCGGTTATAGTTGATTTCGTAAATTACTGTAGTATAGCCATTTAAATAGATGCAAAAAATCACCCGCGATATTTTTTATACCATTGCCCGGCACAGCAACTGGCGGGCGCAAAGCATTGCCAACTGGCTCCGGAAAGAGAAAGTATATACTGATTTTGAAGACTGGGTAAAGTTTCTGCAGTTGTTTTTGCTGGGGCTGGGCGGAAGTTTTATAGTTGCCGGCGTCGTGTTCTTTTTCGCCTACAACTGGGCCGACATGCACAAGTTCGTGAAGCTGGGTTTGCTGGAAAGCCTGCTGCTTATAGTTACGCTGACTGCCGTGTTCAGTAACCGGAGCAAAGTGGTAAAAAATGTGCTGCTCACGGGCAGTGTCATGCTCACCGGAGTACTATTCGCCGTGTTCGGGCAGATCTACCAGACCGGAGCCAATGCTTACGACTTCTTTTTTGGCTGGACGATGAGCGTGGTGCTTTGGGTGGTTGTTTCACGGTTTCAGCCGTTGTGGCTTGTCCTGCTGGCGCTTATCAACACTACGTTTATACTATACATTAACCAGGTGGCTACCAACATGCCGTTCAATTATGTGGTGAACATTCTTTTCGGGATAAATGCTGCAACGGTTATAGTTTGGGAAGTGCTGCATGCGCGTACTATAATCCGGAGCTCGCACAAATGGTTTCCGAGGGTAATGGCGCTGGCGGCCATTGTGCCATTAACTATGAGCATGGTGGTGGCGATGTATGACAATTTCAGGGTGGATTACGGGCTGTGTTTTATACTGGCAGCAATTACTTATTCGGCTGGCATCTGGCAGGGGCTTCGCACCAAAGAGTTGTTTTACCTCAGCGTTATTCCTTTTAGTTTAATTATAGTTGTGGCGGCAGGGATAGTGCGCCTGGCAGGTTCCGATCCTGTCGGCGTTTTCTTATTTGCCAGCCTTTTTGTGATCGGAAGCATTACGCTGCTTATTCGTAACATCATTCACATTAACCGTAAGTGGCATGGCACAGCTCAGTAACGATAAACTGCAGCGCGTGCTGCAAACTATAGCACAGGAAGAGGGCGACAGCTTTACATTTGATGCTGCAAAAATTGAAGCCGAAGCGCATTTTAGTTCGTCGCTCTACACCAACCTGCCTGTAAAGCTGCTTACCATTTTTGGTGGCTTCCTGGCAACGCTCTTTTTCATGGGCTTCCTGTTTACCACCGGCCTTTACAACTCTGATGTAGCGATGCTGGTGTTTGGCGTAGCTTTTATAGTTGCCTCCGAAGTACTAAACCGCCTGCGCGACGACCTGTTGCTGAGTTCTGTAAGCGTGTCGCTGAACATTACCGGTTACCTGCTTTTCGGGATAGGCGTTAGTGAACTGAGCAACGATACAACACTGGCTTTAACCCTGGCAACTATAGCGGCAGCTTTTATACTCGTGTCGGAAGGTACGGTGCTGGTTTTTTTGTCGGTGTTGGTGCTGAATGGCAGTTTAATGAGCCTGCCCTACATTCTGAGAATTTCTGACCTGATACATGTATATGTTGGATTAATAGCGACTTTACTCACTTACCTGAGCTTACACGAGGCAAAACTTATCTCACAAAGCATTAAACTGAACAAACGTTATGGTCCCGTACGCATGGGGCTGGTTTTCTCGCTGGTTGGGGTACTTATCCTTCTCTCGCACCAGGAGTTTGATGCAGACAGCGTAAATCATCTCTGGATAGCAACGATACTGTTAGCAGGTGCTTTATTGTTTGTGCTGCGCCGCATTATGCAGGAAACAGGCGTTACGGATGTCAAAACCCAAACTATAGTTTATGCTTGTGTGTGTGTAATGTTGGCGCCAACTATAGCTACACCAAGCATCTCAGGAGCATTACTTATAGTACTTTCCAGCTGTTACATCGGGCACCGGGTCAGTTTTATAGTTGGTTTGCTGGCGCTGGGCTACTTTATCATTTTGTATTACTATAATTTACACCTCACACTGCTGGCAAAATCAGGTATACTGGTGCTTACCGGCTGCCTGTTCTTAGGTGGGTTATACTTTCTAAACCGTTACATCAGCAACCATGCGAAATAACCTTAAATCTATAGTTGTGCTCGTGAACATGGTGCTGGTGCTGGCGCTTTTTAACTGGTCGGTGGTGCAGAAAGAAGACACCCTGGAAAATGGTGAATTTGTGTTGCTGAAACTGGCCCCCGTAGACCCTCGCTCTTTAATGCAGGGCGATTACATGCGCCTGAGCTACGCCATCAGCCAGACGCCAAACCTGGACAAGCTCAAAAGCCGTGGTTATGCAGTAGTAAAACTCGATGCGCAGCAGGTAGCACAATTAGTAAGGTACCAACCCGGAAAAGAACCGCTGCAGGAAGGCGAGCTGCTGCTGAAATACAACAAAGGCAACTGGGCCCTCAACTTAGGCGCAGAGTCTTATTTTTTTGAGGAAGGTCAGGCTAAAACATTTGAAACGGCGGAATATGGCGGCCTGCGTGTGGATGAAGAAGGGAACAGTATTCTGATAGGCCTTTATGATAAGAACAGACAGTTATTAACACCAAAGCGATTGGGAGAAGCACAGTAGAGATTGAGCGTGACATAAAAGTATAGTTGCGCAATAATTTATACTTTCGCTTTCTGAGCTGTTTACATGGAGAAAAGCACTTTAAAGGAAGATCTGCTGCTAGCAACTATAGGTGTGATACTTCTTGCTATGTGCCTTTGGGACGGGATCGGGATCACCTTCGATTCGCATCTTTACCTGTTGGGAAGCTCCTATTTATCAGAGCACGGCTTTTCCGGTATTTTTACAGTACCTGCTTTTAAAGCAAAGCCGCCGTTGCTCTCAATGCTGTATGCTTTATTACAGAATAACCTGTCGCTGATAAAATTAGCAAACCTGTTTTTCCTGGCGGGCACTTTACTGATTAATTTCAGGCTGGTAAACAGACTTGTTACAGATACTTTCTTCAGGCGGTTTACAAAGGCTTTGCTGAGTATTGCCACGCCTTTTATGCTGGTGCATAGTTTCCTGTGGTCAGAGCCTTTCTTTATTTTTATACTCAGCCTGTATTACCTGTTTAGTTATAAGTCCTTAGTTGGTCCGAAAAAAACATGGGCTTTGTACTTGCTGCCATTGCTCGGAGTGATGCTGATTGGGCTGCGGCATATAGGCATTGTATTTACGCTGGTAATGAGTTTGTACTTGTTACTGCATTACAGGAAGTTCTCTAAATATCAGTTAATACCTGTACTTCTGAACATGCTGCTTCCGGTTTTTGCACTGCTGGCCTGGCACAGGGGCGTGTTAATGCATGGCGGCAATGCAGAAGGGTACAATTTAACAGGCGGACTTGACCTGTTTCGAAATTTCGTGGTGTATGCTGATGTGCTGCGAGTTTGGCTTTTGCCGCCTGGCCTGCCTTTGCCGGAAGTACTATCGGTACTCGCTTTTATAGTTTATGGTATAGTTGCGGGGCTGGCTATTAAGCAAAGTTATAGTTCCGGGAAGCAGCACCTGGTGCTATTGTTTGTAACTAGCGCGGCCAGCTATGCAGGATTTATGTTGCTTAAAGGTGATCTGTTAATTGATGATAACGAACGCTACCTGGCAGTGATCTATGCGCCACTAACGCTACTGCTTTTTTATGTAATCAGTAACCGGAGCCTGAACGCAACTATAGATCAAAAGCTTATCTGGGTAATTTGTGTGTTGTGGTTCTGTTATCCGCTTGCGCGAACGGCATATAATGTAAACAGGTGGAGCCAGAACGGTATAAACACCTATAAGCCTGAAACAGCACCAGAAAGAATTCTGAAGGAGTATCAGAATCCCAGGCAGAGCCAAAATCTATAGTTGCTTCTCCATTTTATAGTGCTGGATGGTGCCAAAAAGCAGGTGTGTTTTCCCGGTTACGTGGTAGCCGTTGCGCTCGTAAAAACTAACTGCTTTTTCGCGGGACTGTAACACTATAGTCTGGGCTCCCATGGTCCGGGCTTTGTCTTCGAGGTAATCCAGCAGCAGCTTTCCTAATCCTTTTCCCTGATAACTGGGGTGTATGCCCATAAAACGTAGTTGCGCCTCGTGTGGAGTTTGCAGGTGCATGCGGCACACGCCTACTGTTTCGCCGGCATCGTTTACCAGCATGGCATGTATGGCAGTATCATCGTCGGGAGCGCGCTCGCTGCCTTCGGGCTGGCCCCATGGCTGGCGCAGGGTCTGGTAACGCAGGCGGTAATAACGCTCGAACTGTTCTGGTGTGGATGGCTCTGTTATATGCATGGTTTAGTGATAACTGTTTTATAAAAACGACAGCCTTTTGCGTGAGGGATAGAGCCGGCACCCCGCAGCGGTAGAGAGGAGTACAGGCGAAAGCCCGACGGCCTGCCGGCACGCCCAAAGTAAACTTTACTTCTCTGATGAAACTATAGTTGACCATTCTTCTAGTGGCTCTTTCCTCCAACTATAGAACAGCCTTTTTGCAAATACGTAAATATCGTGATCCGGCAATATAACAATTCAGTATTTAGGAATAACTTTGTTAGTTCATTTCAGGTAAATCAACTTTTAAAGTATAAAGCGCAGGAAGAACTATGGCATCTTTTGATATTGTAAGCAAAGTGGACCCGCAGGTTATGGATAACGCCGTAAATGTGGCCCGCAAAGAGATCATGAACCGATACGATTTCAGGGACACGAAAGGCAGCCTGGAATACGATAAAAAAGCCAGCGAGGTGAAGATCGTAATGGAAAACGACATGCGCGTGCAGCATACCGAAGATGTGCTGATGAGCAAAATGGTGAAGCAGGGACTGGACGCAACCGCACTTGACTTCTCGAAGGAAGCTTACCAGAGCGGCGCCATGGTTAAAAAAGACATTAAAGTAAAAGCCGGTATCGATAAGGAGTCGTCTAAAAAAATAATGAAGCTGATAAAAGACAGCAAAGTGAAAGTGTCGGCTGCCATAATGGATGAAACGATACGGGTAACCGGTAAGAAAATAGACGACCTGCAGCAGATAATAGCCGTGTTGCGCGGCAACGCCGAAGAGATAGGCATGCCCTTGCAGTTCGTGAACATGAAAAGCTAATTAATTGCTGAATGTTGAATTGCTGATTGTTGGGAAAATTATCAACTAAGAAATACGCACCAGCTAACGATTTAACCATTCGGCCTTCAACAATTTAACAATCAGCAATTAACAATTTAACTACATGGAGATATTTGCCAACCCGGATACCTGGATAAGTTTGCTTACACTGACCTTTATGGAGGTGGTGCTGGGTATAGATAACATCGTATTTATCTCGATCATAGTTGCCAGGCTGCCAAAAGAACAACAGGCAAAAGGGCGAACTATAGGTTTGATGCTGGCGCTTGTATTCAGGGTGATACTGCTGCTTTTCATAAGCTATATTGTGCAGGCCAAAGAGCCGTTGTTTACATTGGAACTGCCATTTACGGCTGATGTGCTGGATGTATCGATTCGGGATCTGATTCTGTTTGCCGGTGGTTTGTTCCTGCTTGCTAAAAGCACCACCGAGATACACAACAAACTGGAAGGCGAAGAAGAAACGCAAGGCTCTGCTAAACCGACGGCCACGCTTGGTAAAATTCTGATCCAGATCATCCTCATCGACATCGTTTTCTCTTTCGACTCTATTTTAACGGCTGTCGGGCTGGTAGATAACGTGCTGATCATGATCATAGCCGTAGTTATTTCGATGGTTATCATGCTGCTGTTTGCCAAGTATGTAAGCGATTTCGTGAACAAGCACCCAACGATAAAAATGCTGGCGCTGTCGTTCCTGCTCCTGATTGGGGTTATGCTGGTGGCTGAAGCCTTCCATGTAGAGATACCGAAAGGATACATCTACTTTGCCATGTTCTTCTCGCTGCTTGTGGAAATGCTGAACATGAAACTGCGCAAAAAAGTGGAGCCTGTGCATCTGCGCCAAAGCGATCTGAAAGACGACGATGCCTATACCATTATAGACTAGTCTATTTATATTTATGAAAAAGGCTTCCGGCACTATCTGCCGGGAGCCTTTTTTGTTTGCACTAACAGCTTCATTTTCTGAATTATCGTTATATTCGGACAGCTATATACTTTGCACTACACTATACTATGCGCCATCGTAACTATGCCATTGCTACTTTTCTGCTGTTAGCGCTAACGGGTTTTGCGTTGCTCAGTATTTACCTGGTTCGTGCCCCCGAGGCCTTGCCAGCCAATGCGCCTGCTACTGATTTTTCGGCAATACGGGCCATGGCACATGTGCAGCAGATTGCAAAACAGCCACATGCCATGGGCACAGCAGCTCATGCCCAGGTGCGCAACTACCTGCTTAGCCAGATGAAGAAGCTGGGTTTAGCGCCCGAAATTCAGGAAACTATAGTTGTAAACGAGGGGCAAATGCAACACAGGCAGGGTATGTATATAATATAGTTGGCAGGCTTAAAGGGCAGGGCAAAGGCAAAGCAGTGCTGCTGATGGCGCATTACGACTCGCAACCAAACACCTTAGGCGCTGCCGACGATGGCGCAGGCATTGCCGCCATGCTGGAAACTGCCCGCGCCATAAAACAAGGAGAGCCGCTGCAGAACGATGTGATATTCCTGATGACAGACGGGGAAGAGTATGGTTTGTATGGCGCAAAAGCTTTTTTAAAGCACCCGTGGGCAAAAGAGGTTGGGGTTATAGTTAACGTGGAGGCACGTGGCAACAGCGGCCCAAGTATGACCTTCGAGATCAGTCCTGAAAATGGCTGGGTGATAGAACAGTTTGCCAAAGCTGCCCCTTACCCCATTGCTAATTCGCTGGCCTATGAAGTGTACCGTAAGATGCCGAACGATACCGATTTTACCGTGTTCCGGAAAGAAGGCTACGCAGGTGTTAACTCGGCTTTTGTAGATGGCTTTGTGCACTATCACAAACTAACCGACTCCCCCGAAAACATGGACAAGAATAGCCTGCAACACCATGGCAGCAACATGCTGGCACTGGCCCGCCACTTCGGGAACATCCCGTTAGAGAACACCAAAGCAGCGGACAAAGTATTTTTTAACCCTATCGGAACCTGGCTGGTGCATTACCCGGCATGGCAAACTATAGTTTGGGTGATACTTGCCTCGGTGCTGCTAACTATAGTTTTTATAGTTGGGCTGAAGCGGAAAGCATTTACGGTACTACAAGTGGCCGGCAGCTTTATGTTATATTTGTTGCTGATAGCTATAGTCGCCGGCCTGTTTATACCGCTAAATGCCTTTGTAACCGGTTTTCTGCCTTATACTCATAGCCACAACGGCGTGTATGGCAGCGATAGTTTTTTTATAGCGTACCTGCTGCTGGCGCTGGGCTTATTTATGCTGCTTACCTGGCTGGCCTTACGCTGGGTGCGTTTATTCGCGTTGCTCGTGGGCGTTTACCTGGTTTGGTTTGCGCTGTTGCTGGTGGTGCTGTTTATAGTTCCTTCGGTTTCTTACCTGTTCCTGTTTCCGTTATTGTTCTGCCTGGCGGGTTCGTTGGTTGTATTGGTAAATGACCTGCACCGCCGGGAGGAGGTTTGCTGGCAGTATGTTACAGTTATATTGCTGGCGCTGTTGCCGGCCATTTTTATAGTGTTCCCGATCGTTAAGCTCCTGTTTGTGGTTTTTGCTTTGCAGATGCCGGTAGCGATGGTGGCTGTGCTGCTTTTGTTGCTAGGGCTTGCCGTGCCGTTGCTGGTAGTTTTGGAGCGTAGTTTTAGCTGGAGATTTCTGCCTTTGCTGCCCCTTTTGCTTTTGCTGGCAGGCGCGGTACATACTATGCAGCCGGTAGCCGGCGAGGAACCAACCGCTGAACGACCACTGCACAGCCATGTAAGCTATTATCTGAATACTGATACCAATAAAGCTTTCTGGGCATCTGCCTTCACGCAAACCGACGACTGGAATCAGCAGTTTTTCCCGAACCCAACCACAGCGCCGCTTTCCGGAATTTACCCGATGGCTGCCCGTGATTACCTGAAAAACGAAGCTGAAACTATAGACCTGCAGGCCCCGGTGGCCGAACTGGTGCAGGAAGTACCGATAGGCACAGAACGTTTCCTGCAGCTAAAATTAAGCTCACCGGCAGGAGGTGCGCACATGGAAGTAATCCTGCAACCCCAGCACCCGGACGATATAATAGAAGCCAACCTGAATGGCGAAGCGCTACCTTTGCAGCCCATTAAAACCGATACGACAACCTTTTACCTCGTACGCGTGCATGGCCTGCCGGTATCTAAAGAAGTGATGCTGGATGTAAAGCTGAGCAAAAACAGTAAACTTAATCTGCTGCTTTACGACCAAACGATCGGTTTACCAGCGCAACTCATTCGCCAGCCACGGCCAAACTATGTAGTACCGGAGCAGGGCCGCGACAGTAACCTGACTATAGTTAGGAAGAGCTATAGTTTCTGATAGGCGAAAATGTTTTAAGCTTGTAATGGTATAGCTGTACTTTCCTGTGGAATTAGAACCATAGTTAAACTTACTTTGCCTGCTGCGTACTATAAGAGTTAAACCCGCGACACCACCATGTTTACAAATAAGCTGACAACCCTTGCCTTAGTTCTTTTATTTCTTTCTCTGCAGGCCTGCGACAAGCAGAGAACCTCTCAAAGTGATACCACCGAAGTAACCTATACATTAGACAGGCACGAGCCAAGCCCCATGTTCTGGGATTATGCTGCCAGTACCAGTATGCTACAAACCGAACTAGGTAAACTGGCCTCCGAAAAGTCGCAGGATTCGATGGTGCTTACTTTTGCCGACAGCGCATTGGTCATTCATTCAAAAGCGCTGACAAGGCTGCGCAGCATAGCTGAGAAGTATAAGCACATACAACTGCCGGATAGCCTCACCGGCTCCGATAAAGAAATGGTAGAAGAGTTTAAACTGCTGGAAGGAAAGGAGTTTGAGAAACGTTACCTGGAGTACCTCGTGCTTAACCACAAAGCCCAGCTAAACCGCTACCAGGAAACGTTAAGCGAAACCGAAGACCCTGCTTTGCGCCAGTGGCTGAATACGATGCGGGCACGCCTGCGCGGCCAGCTGCAATTTTATGCTGAGGTAGATACCGTAAAAGAAGTGGATTAACTATAGTTTGGGTAATATCAGCTCCAGAGTTCCGAAGCTTTGCGGGCCATCCTGAAAAACAGGTCGCGTTCCAGGCCTGCTACCTGTCGGGCTTCCGCTTCTTCGTAGCCGTTTTCAATGGCGTTCAGGTAATCGTAATATAGTTGGGCCAGCTCCAGCGAGTCGTCTTCAAAGCATTCGGTCAGTTTATCTTTGGCCAGTTTTTCGGGCTCAAATACTTTAGACGGGTATAGTTTGTCGAGCTGGTAGATCAGGTATTTCTGCGACGTTTTGTTCTGGCGGGCGCCAAATATTTCTTCTATCGGGGTGTCATCGTCGTCCTCAAAATCAATTTCCATGTCATCTTCCACGGCCATTGGCTCATACACTATAATATCAAAGCCGAGCAGTTCCAGGTACTCATCAAACTGTTCTTTTATAGGTATTAAGGTTGGTATGTCGTAGGGTTTGTTGAGGATGTTGGCCAAGTGCAGCGATATCTCTTTGCCTTTTTCGCCGGCCGCCAATAGTATCTGGTTAAACTGCGTGAAGTCGCAGCCCAGGTAAATGAATTTGTACTCATCATCCAACATGGTAAAACACCACAGGGTTATAAACTCCGTATCGTCGATTACTACTGTATCGATGTAGAGTTCATTTATCTGAACGTAGTAAGGCGAATATTCCGGAGTATCCATGTTGGTTCGGCTTGATGTACGAAACTCAATTGTATAGCATGACTATTTTTGAAAAGGCTTTGGTGCGTATACGTCATTTCCGGAGATATGGCAACCCTTCTATATAGAAAGTTTAGTAAACTATAGTATATATTTTTAACGATGGATTGTATGTTGTTGATATATAATTTGTTGTAATTTTTGTTGTAGTTGTTATTTTTCGTGAAAGTATAGTTTATGCCATGTTAAGGTTTTGTCCAGATACGCTCCAGAAACTGTACCGCATTTCCGTAAGCCAGCTTTTGCAGTTGTTCCGGGCTGAGTTGGTGCTGCAGTCTTTTAAGGATGTAACTATAGCTTACGCCGGCATGCACCAGGTCAGGGAAGTAAAAGGGCTGCTGGTCAGCGTACTTTTCGTCGGCGGTGTAAAAGTAATCTGCTCCGAAGCAGATAGCATCCTCCGCACCATTTGCAAAGCCATGCATAATGTGCTCAAATATCGCTTCAGGTTTATCATCGTTCAGGAAAGACCGCAGGAAATTCATGCCGATCAGGCCTTTACGGTGCACGATCTCCTGCACAAGCTCGCGGGGTAAATTGCGTGCATGTTCCCACACCTGCCTGAAATTAGAGTGACTGGCAATAACCGGAATGTCCAGCTTTTCTTTATCAATGTGCTCCAGTATATCATAGGCCAGTGCATCGCTGGTATGCGACATGTCGATGGCAATATGGCGGCCGTGCATGTAATCGAGCAGCATTTTTCCGTCGCGGGTAATGCCTTGTGTGGTATAGTTGCCACCGCCAAACCGGTTGGCCAAACTATGGGTCATGCTGATGTAGAGTACGCGATCAACATCGTTAATTATCTTTTCCAGTTTCTTAAACCCCTCTTCCAGTGGCTCGTCCTCTTCGCAAAACCCGGATGCATTCTCGATGGCTGCCACCATGCCGGTTGTATTTGCCTGTAAGGCCTGCTGTAGTTGGTCGGGGTTGGTAACGGGTGTAAGGTTATTGTCGGCTTCAGCTAACAGCTTAAAGGCTTCGCTCTGCTTTTTTGCATAGTTGGTGCTGCCGGGTGCAGTAGCGCAGTAAATCGCCATTACCTGTAGCTTCAGGTTTCCCTGGGCCAGCGAGGGCAACGCGCATCCTATTTCTTCCACGTTATCCTGCATCGAGCCCGGCACATCGGTCAGGTAAACTAACAGGTCGCAGTGCAGGTCAATGATCGGAAGTTGGGCAGGAGTCGGAGTATTCATAGGTTTAACGTTGTTTGGGTTGTAATACGGGTAGCAGATGCTTTTATGTTTGGGTAGCTCAAAAGTAATTAACGTACCGGGTCTTATAGTTGCTGCCATTGTCACCAACTATAGATTTAACTATAAATTGATAGATTCAGGAGTAAGCCAGACACGTTTTATAGTCCAGCGTTGTGCAAATTAGAACCTATAGTTACAGTAAGTATAAACATTTTCCGTACTTATTTTTTTGATAAACAGTACATGCGGTTTGGGAACAGTGATATTTCTCATAAAACTGATAGATTTATAGTTTGTATCTTTGAAGCTGATAAGCATCTATACTTTACATGAGCAAAAAAAATATAGGTAAAATTGGCGTTTTGCTGGTAAACCTCGGAACTCCGGACACAGCAGAAACCCCTGATGTAAGAAAATACCTGCGCGAATTCCTGATGGACAGGCGCGTAATAGACATAAACCCGGTTGGGCGCTTTTTCCTGATAAATGGTGTTATTGCTCCTTTCAGGGCTCCAAAATCAGCAAAGGTTTACAAAGAACTCTGGACAGAACGTGGCTCTCCCTTACTTTTTCATGGCATAGACCTGAAAGAGAAACTGCAGGTTGCCCTTGGCAATGATTACCATGTAGCTTTTGGCATGCGTTACCAGAGCCCGAGTATACAAAGTGCTTTAGAGGAGCTGCGCGATAAAAGTGTAGACAGGATTATAGTGTTGCCATTGTTCCCGCAATATGCGGCGGCCTCTACAGGGTCGGTGCAGGATAAGGTAATGGAGATCGTAAAAGAGTGGTGGGTAATCCCGAGCATAAACTTCATCTCTTCTTTCTGCGATGATCCGGGCTTTATAAATTCGTTTGCTGAACTGGGCAAGCAGCATATGGCACAGGATGATTACGATCATGTGATCTTTAGTTACCATGGCTTGCCGGAAAGACAGGTTTTAAAAGGCAGTGACAAAGGCTATTGTAAACTCGGCTCGTGCTGCAACAGCTATAACAAGCGCAACAAATACTGCTACCGCGCCGCCTGCTTTGCAACATCAAGGCTACTGGCCGAGCAGCTTGGCATAACCGAAGACCAGTATACTGTTACTTTCCAGAGCCGTTTGTTAAAAGACCCATGGCTGCAACCATACACCGACGAAGTTCTGAAAACGCTTCCTGCCAAAGGAATTAAAAAAGTGCTGGCATTCAGCCCCGCCTTTGTGGCCGACTGCCTGGAAACAACGATAGAAGTAGGCGAAGAATTTAAGGAGATGTTTGAGCATGCGGGCGGCGAAAAATGGCAGCTCGTAGAAAGTCTTAACTCAAACGACACCTGGGTTGAAGCAGTTAAATCCTTAGTGCTGGAAAATTAAGCTCAGCATTTAAACTATAGAAAAGGGCCGGTAACAGGTAATGTTGCCGGCCCTTTTGTTTTGTAGATGGTTAGTCCCAGTCCCAGTCGTCGTCACCGTCACTATTTTCTTCAGGGTCTGTAACTATAGGTGCTTTAATGTAAAGGCCGAATGCTTTCCTGGTCCCCTCCTTATTGTATCTTACTCTATAGTTTAAACCCAGGTAGTAGTTTACCCAGTAATCGGTTTGCAGGCCAACTATAGTTGGTTCCTCTTTTCTGAACTCTACATATGGTCCTGCGGAAAGTCCGGCGATTCCTATACCGGTTTGTGCCTGGGTATAGAGTATCGTGCTTCCTTTTCGGCGATCAAAACCAAGGTTGGCACTTACCGGGACGTTGTTATCTTCATACCACCACAAGGCAGCTTCCACGCCCCAGCTTATCTTAGGCTTTTTGTCGCCAAAATTAAAATGAAAGGCCGGACCAACCGAAAATACATCCTGCGCTTTTAATGAAGATAAGGGTAGTAAAAACACGACAAGCAAAAGCAGTTTATACTTTACAACCGCTTTCTGGTAAACAGGGAGGCTCAATTTGTCTTAGGGTGGTTAGATTCGTTTAAAGTCGACCCAGTAATCTGAAGAAGCATCAGAGAATACACGTAATTTTTGCAGCAATATAACAGGATCAGCTTCTACTATAAGCTTGTCCAGCTGATCTTTTTTTACAAATCCTTCCGCAACCGTATGGCTGATCATCTCAAAGAATCTATCATAGTAGCCATTGATGTTATAGAAGGCCACCGGCTTTTTAATAATACCCAGTTGGTTCCAGGTAATGATCTCACAGATCTCATCGAACGTGCCGAAACCGCCGGGCATGGCAATGAAGGCATCGGACCGGGCAGCCATAATAGCTTTGCGCTCATGCATGGTTTCTACCACATGTAACTCGTGCAGGCCAGTGTGGGCAACTTCGCGGTCTACCAGGCTCTGCGGAATCACGCCAATTGCTTTGCCACCGTGTTCCAGCACAGCATCCGCTATTATCCCCATTAGCCCAACATTGCCACCACCATACACAATTGCTATAGTTTGCTCGGCCATTAATTTACCTAAAGCAGCTGATGCCTCGCTATATACCGGATTCCGGCCTGTGTTTGCCCCACAGAAAACGCCTATACTTCTCATTACTCTTTACTGAATTTAAAAACCGGGAAAAGGAAAGCTCCGCCATTTCTGACGGAGCTCTGTTTATAGTTATAACTTTTATGCTGTAACCTTATTATACATTTTGGCTAAGGTCTCTGCGGCGTAGTCAATCTCAGCTTCGGTGTTGTATTTACTGAAAGAGAAACGAACCGAACCACGCAAAGGGTCAACGTTAAGGGCACGCAGCACATGCGAACCGGCATTGGCGCCACTGCTGCAGGCGCTACCACCCGAGGCAGATATTTTGGCAATATCTAGGCTAAACAGCAACATCTCGTTCATATCTGATGCAGGCAGGCTTACATTAAGTACCGTGTACAGGCTCTTGTCGCCAAACTCCGACAAACCGTTAAAGCTTACATCTTCCATCTGCTCACGCAGTTTATAGATCATCCTGGCTTTCAGGCCCTGAATGTGACGCATGTGGTCTTCCATGTCGCGGTACGCAATTTCCAGCGCTTTTGCCAGGCCAATAATACCGTACACATTTTCGGTGCCGCCACGCATGTTACGCTCCTGCGCTCCGCCCTGTATCAACGGCTGAATTTTATAGTTTGCATCGCAGTACAGGAAACCAACTCCTTTAGGCCCATGAAATTTATGCGCCGAACCAACTATAAAATTAGCACCCAGCGTTTGCAGGTCGTGCTTGTAGTGGCCCATGGTCTGCACCGTATCCGAATGGAAGATGGCATTATATTTTCTGCAGATCTCCCCGATAGCTTCAATGTTGTTCAGGTTGCCAATTTCGTTGTTGGCATGCATGATCGAAACTATAGTTTGTGGCTGGTTGGCCAGCAGTTCTTCCAGGTGCTCCAGGTCCAGGGTGCCGCGTTCGTCGTGGCGAAGGTAGCTTACCTGCACGCCATCCTGCTTTTCCAACATGTCCATAGTATGCAAAACCGCGTGGTGCTCCAGTTTGGTGCTGATTGCGTGCTTTATACCAAAGGTGCGACACGTGCAAACCAGAGCAGAGTTGTCGGCCTCAGTGCCACCTGATGTAAAGAAGATCTCAGCAGGGGAGGTGTTTAGTAACGAGGCTACCGTTTTACGTGCTTTCTCGATAGCTGCCCTTACCTCCCGGCCATGTGAGTGGATAGAAGACGGGTTTCCGTAGTGTTCCAGCATAAAAGGGGCCATGGCATCAAAAACTTCCTTGTCTAAAGGAGTGGTGGCAGCATTATCTAAATATACACGCATGTCGGTAAAGGTTTGCATTACTATATAACGAACTACTAAAGTATTAAAAAAAGTTGCGCCAAGGAGAAAGAAATTGAATTTCTCTCCTTGGCGCGTTTAGGTTGCCTGTTAAGATGTATACTTACAACAACACATTATGCTTTCGCTGAAATTATTTCCTTGATGTCTGCAATGATCTTGTTAGCCAGGTGGTCGGCAGTCGCGTTGCTATCCGATTCTGCATAAATACGGATGATCGGCTCGGTGTTAGACTTGCGCAGGTGCACCCACTCTTTATCAAACTCGATCTTTACACCATCTATCGTATTGATAGGTTGTTTGGCGTAGCGCTCCTGCATTTGAGTAAGCACAGCATCCACATCCACATCCGGCGTAAGCTCAATCTTGTTTTTAGAGATATAATAATTAGGGTAACTGGCTCGCAGGCGCGTCATGCTTAAACCAGATTTTGCAAGGTGCGTCAGGAACAAAGCAATACCAACCAGTGCGTCGCGGCCATAGTGCAGTTCAGGGTAAATGATGCCACCGTTACCTTCGCCGCCAATCACAGCGTTCTGCTCCTTCATCATGTTCACCACGTTTACTTCGCCAACGGCGGCGGCAAAATAGTTGCCTCCCGCTTTCTCGGTCACGTCACGCAACGCTCTAGTAGAGGATAGGTTAGAAACGGAGTTTCCTACTTTATTCTTTAAGATATAGTCAGCAACAGCTACCAGCGTATATTCTTCGCCGAACATGCTGCCGTCTTCGTTTATCAACGCCAGGCGGTCCACATCCGGGTCTACCACTATACCCAGGTCAAACTTGCCTTTCTCAATCACTTTAGAAATCTCGCGCAGGTTCTCTGGAAGCGGTTCCGGGTTATGCGGGAAATGTCCGTCCGGCTCGCAGTATAGTTTCTCTATCGTTTTAACACCTAAGGCTTTTAACAGCATTGGCACTGCAATACCGCCCGTAGAGTTAACGCAATCTATAGCTATCTTAAATTTCTTCTCTTTAATAGCCTCAACATCTACTAAAGGCAGCGCCAGTATCGTTTCGATATGTCTTGCAATGGCATTCTCGCGCTGGGTATACGTACCCAGTTCTGTTACCTGAGCAAACTCAAAAGCTTCTTTATCGGCCAGTTCCAGCACCAGTTTGCCTTCCGCATCCGAAATAAACTCCCCTTTATAGTTAAGAAGTTTTAAGGCATTCCACTGTTTCGGGTTATGGCTGGCTGTCAGTATAATTCCACCACCCGCTTTTAACTCAGGTACTACCATTTCCACAGTTGGTGTAGTTGATAGCCCGACATCAATTACGTTTATGCCTAAGCCCTGAAGGGTAGCGCAAACCAGCTTGTTTACCATGTCGCCGGAGATACGTGCATCGCGCCCAACAACTATAGTATTGTTATTGTTGGTAGTCTGCAGTACCCAGGTACCGTAGGCTGCGGCAAATTTAACCACATCCACAGGGGTAAGTGCTTCACCTGCCTGCCCGCCTATCGTTCCTCTAATTCCTGAAATTGATTTTATTAAAGCCACTTGTATTAATGTTTATGGGTTGCAAAAGTAGCAATATTTAGGTTTATACTTTATACTTTCACGCAATTTATACCTGCCTGAGTACCATGCAAACAGCTGAAGCCGTATTTTAGTATATTTGCCTTATGGATAAAACTTTTTTTGATGACACCCCACGTGGCAGACAACTGCAGGCTTTTAACCGCCTGCTGGATGTGATGGACGACCTGCGCGAGAAGTGCCCATGGGACCGCAAGCAAACCCTGGAAAGCCTGCGCCACTTAACGATAGAAGAAACCTACGAACTCTCGGATGCTATTTTAAAGCAGGATATGCCGGAGATAAAGAAAGAGATAGGCGACCTGATGCTGCACATGGTGTTTTATGCAAAAATTGCTTCTGAGCAAAAAGCCTTCGACATTGCCGATGTTTTAAATTCGCTTTGCGAGAAGCTTATCTTCAGACACCCACATATTTACGGCGACGTAACAGCAGATACAGAAGAGGAGGTAAAAAGAAATTGGGAACAGCTGAAACTAAAGGAAGGTAACAAATCGGTGCTGGGAGGTGTGCCATCGTCGTTGCCGGCGCTGGTAAAAGCTATGCGCATACAGGAAAAAGCCCGCGGTGCCGGTTTTGACTGGGATGATAAAAGCCAGGTGTGGGAAAAAGTGCAGGAAGAGCTAAGCGAGTTTGAAGAAGAATTTAATGTGCACGACACAACAACTATAGATAAGCAGCGGGCTACAGCCGAATTCGGAGACTTGCTGTTTTCACTCATCAACTTTGCACGTTTTGTAGATATTAACCCGGAGGAGGCACTGGAGCGAACCAATCTGAAGTTTATAAGCCGGTTTCAGTATCTGGAGACAGAAGCAGCAAAGGAAGGTAAAAGATTACAGGATATGAGCTTGGAAGAAATGGACTTTTACTGGAATAAAGCAAAAAACAAGTAGGTGAGCATACAACCTAAAAATTCATTCCCTATATTTAAACCGCACTTTCAGGTTTTAAGAGAACGGAATTGCTAACTTTTTTATTTAGTGCCATTTGAATTTAGTCGGAGTATCGCATAAGAAGTTATAGTTCCTGACAGATTAGGGAGTTGTAACTTCTTTCTGTTACCCTCTCAAATTATGTTTCAATGCAACAATTGTATGCCAGCTATGTATAATGGTAGTGCTCAATTTTTATATTGAAGTTTTTTGAGATAATGAATCCGGAGTGGTATTTATGCTTTGGATAATATTTGAAATTATATAGATTTGTAGATGCGCACCTGTTTATTGTGCTTAAAAGGTTAAATCATCTCCGGGTCTGATACCTGAATGCAGCTGCAATTAATCTCTGGATCTGCTTTTAATTTTAAAAAATTTAGTAGTTAAAGAACTAAAACTGAAACAATTACATTTTTATAATTACACAATCAATTTAATTTACAACACAAACAGCTAAACTTTAAACTTTAATCAAAATGGAAAAAAAGACTGCAGTAGTGAGCAAAGATGCTAATGTAGAAACAAAGAATACCTCGGGAGGTTCTTTATTTGCCACTATCGTTATTCCAGTTGCCGTTATAATATGCGTACTTATTTATATGTTCGTATTAGGTAACGGTGCAAACTTCGAAGGTGGTAGCAACGAAAATCATCCGCTTCCAGGTAACTATTTAGCTATCGTTTATAAAGGTGGTTGGGTAGTTCCTATCCTGATGTCTCTTGTACTAATGGTATTTATCTTCGCTATCGAGCGTGTACTTACAATCAGCAAAGCAAAAGGTACTAAAAACGTAGCAGGCTTCGTGCGTACAATTTCTGCTAAACTAAACCAGCGTGATATCAACGGTGCAATTGCTGCCTGCGATGTTCAGAAAGGTTCTGTTGGTAACGTAGTAAAAGCAGGTCTGCTTAAGTACAAAGAAATGCAGAACGAGCCTGAGCTTCTAAAAGCTGAGAAAATTGCTGCTATCCAGAAAGAGATCGAAGAATCTACTTCACTGGAACTGCCAATGCTTGAGAAGAACCTGGTTGTTATTTCAACTATCGCTTCTATTTCAACACTAGTTGGTCTGATCGGTACTGTACTTGGTATGATCAAAGCGTTCTCGGCTCTTGCAGCATCAGGTTCTCCAGACGCAACTGCACTATCAAACGGTATCTCTGAGGCCTTGATCAACACAGCACTAGGTATTACAGGATCTACCCTTGCGATCATCGCTTACAACTACTTCACCAGCAAGATTGATGAGTTAACGTATAGCATTGACGAAGCTGGTTTCAGCATCATCTCTACTTTCGCTGCTCAGCACGACTCAGCTGGTGAGACTGTAAGAAAACAAACTGTTTAATTGATCTTAACACAAAGAAATGCCTAGAGTAAAAGTAAAAAGAAATAACCCTTCATTGGACATGACGCCAATGGTGGACTTATTCTTCTTGCTGGTTACTTTCTTTATGCTAACGGCGACCGCAAGGGAAGAGGAAGTCGTGATAGTAGATACCCCTTCATCCGTGTCAGAAATTAAATTACCTGATGCAAACGTGATCACATTAACGGTTGACAAAAACGACCGTGTGTTTTTCGGGGTAGACGGCCAGCAGACAAAGAAGGCTTTACTAGACAAGATAGCGAGTAAGTACGGGGTGAGTTTCAATGAGAAAGAAAGCAAGACTTTCTCTCTTTTAAGCAACTTCGGTGTTCCGGTAAATCAGCTGAAATCTTATTTGGCGATGGATGGCACGCAGCGCAAGAACGTGAACCAGCCTGGCATTCCGCTTGACTCTACTAACAACCAGTTAAGAGACTGGATTCTGGAGACGCGCAAGCTAAACCAAAAGGTTGTGATTGCGATCAAAGGCGACGTTGACGTAAGTTATTCGACGGTACAGAAGGTAATCGAAACCCTTCAGGACCAGAAGGTAAACCGGTTCAACCTGGTTACTGATATGGAAGCCAGACCAAAATCTTTATAATAGAAAGGAGATACTGAAATGGCAGAAATACAAGAAAAAGCCTCCTCTGGTAAAGGTGGTAAGAAACGCGCCAAAAAGCACTCTACCAAAATTGACATGACGCCAATGGTAGACCTTGCAGCTCTTCTGATCACGTTCTTCATGCTTACAACAACATTCAGTAAGCCACAGACCATGGAAATTAACATGCCTGTGAAAGAAGATAACCCTGAAAACCAGATTCCTGTAAAGGCAAGTAACGCAATGACGATCATACTTGGTGAGGATGATAAGGTGTTCTATTACTTCGGTTTAGGTGCTCCTGAGGAGAACCCGGAAGTGGTAGAGACTGATTATTCAGCAGCAGGCATCCGTAAAGTTTTGGTTTCGCCACGTGTGAAGTCAAACCCTAAGATGACCGTGATGATCAAGCCACTGGAGACATCGCGCTACAAGAACATGGTTGACATCCTGGATGAGTTGAGAATTACGGATACCAAGAAATTTGCCCTTGTTGACATTACCGACACGGATAAGCAATTGGTAAAAACTAAATTAGGACAATAGATATGGACGAAAGTAAGTTAGCAAAAGCCTCGCTTGATGATATCGTCTTTGCCGGACGTAACAAAGCTTATGGTGCCTATCTACTTCGCAAACTGTATAATAGCCATATCACAAAAGCTGCTATAATTGCTACTATCTTATTTGCTTTATTTATCAGTATTCCACTGATAAGCAAAATGATAGCTGGCGATGAAGAAGAAGTGATAGATGAGCGGATTATTACAGAGGTAGATCTTGCCCCACCACCGCCACTGGAAGAACAGGCGCCACCGCCACCGCCACCGCCGGATCTTCCGCCGCCGCCACCGCCAGTGGCAGCTACAGTGAAGTATACACCTCCTGTAGTTAAGCGTGACGAAGAAGTGCGTGAAGAGGAAGAAATTCCGGATGTAGAAGTACTGAAGGAAATTGATGCCGGTACAAAAACTGTGGAAGGTGTTAAAGGAGTTCCACCAGATTTAGGTGATATCGACGGTACCAGCGACGTAGTTGCAGAGGTAGTTGAAGAGAAGCCTTACGAATATGTGGAGCAGATGCCAACCTTCCCTGGAGGTGAACTTGAAATGCAGAAGTATATTGCGAAGAACATTCGCTATCCTGCAGCAGCTCAACGAGCCGGTATCGAGGGACTTGTAGTTGTATCCTTCGTTGTTAGTAAAACAGGTGAGATCTCTGAAGTTAAAGTACTGAAGGGGTTAGGAGCCGGAACTGACGAAGAAGCGATGCGCGTAGTTAAGTCGATGCCGAAGTGGAATCCAGGTAAACAGAATGGTCGAGCTGTACCAGTGAGATTTACAGTTCCTGTTCGTTACACGATCAAATAATATAGCCTGGCTATAGTTTAAAAACCCGACTAAGAAATTAGTCGGGTTTTTTGTTTTAAAAAAATATATTCAGCATGCATACTAATTAATTTAAAAAGCGTATATTCAGTTTATACTATAAATACATCTATAAACCAAAACCATAAGCATATCTGAAAATGATCACCTGATACATTGTTAAACTATAAAACCCAAAGCCCATGAAAGAGAGCTATTTATTCGACATGACCTTTAACAACATTGTTTTTAAAGGCAGGAACAAAGCGTATGGCGCCTATAAGCTGCGTCGCGTTTATCACAGGCACATAATTATAGCAGCTATAGTTGCGATAGTTATCTTTTCAGGGGGCTTATAAGTCCAATAGTCAACAATGCGTTTTTTGCAACACCTGAAAAATATGTAAAACCGGTTTATGATATTATGGAGCCGGTTACTATAGTTCTGCCACCGCCGCCAGTAGAAAAGCAGCAGGAAATAGTACCGCCTGTTGCACCAGCGAAAGTAGAAGTAGCTACGGAAGTATATGCTAAAACCAAAGTGGTGCCTGACAACGCGCCTATTAAAGAGGTAGAACTTGCAAATCAGGAAGATCTGAAAAATGCCGACTTCGGAACAAAGAAGATAGAAGGTATTGATCCCGCAGACCTGCCAGCTATAGTTCCATCTGATGACCTGACAGGCATAGATGGCGGTACAGGTAACGAAGCACCTGAAAACAGTGTACTTGACTTTGCTGAAGAAATGCCGGAATATGCTGGCGGCATGAGTGCCATGAGCAAATACCTGAGCAGAAAAATGAACTACCCGGCAGCAGCCAGAGCCGAAAAAATAGAAGGGACAGTAGTTGTTACTTTTGTAGTAGGCCGTAGCGGAGAGATTGAAGATGTTAAAGTGTTAAAAGGCCTGGGTTTTGGGACAGACGACGAAGCGCTGCGTGTAATAAAGAGCATGCCACGCTGGAAACCCGGAAAGCAAAACGGGATACCGGTGGCAGTTCGTTACACGTTACCTATTAAATTCTCGCTCAGGAACTAAAAATTAAATTATAAGTATAAAGCAGAGGCCATAAAAGTAGAAGCTTTTATGGCCTCTGCTTTCATATTTGGTGTGATACCATTAACTTTAGTGGTTAATAAATGCGTATGTTACTACAAAGTGTAGCATGATAAGACCAGAAAGACCTAAAACCAATACCAGTTTCCTTGCAAAATTTGTAAAAATTTTCGGGCTGCTGATGACTACCTTGTATATTGTATTAGGTGTGTACCTGATCTTTACAGACGAGCAATCCTCGGGCCTGAACATACCTTCGAAGTTTAGATACATACTTGGTGGCGTATTGATATTGTATGGCATTTTCAGGTTTATAAGAGTATACCAGACCAGTTCCCAAAAAGATAGAAGAAGGTATGAAGAATAAATTCTGGGCAGTCCTGCTCGCTGCAGGTTCACTTGTATACACAGGCTGTGGTAACAAGTCCGGCGATGCCCCAACTGATACCCCTACATCAGGTAAGGTAAAAATCAGCGTTGACGAATCTTTTAAGCCAATTATTGAAACTCAGGTTAGCACTTTTGAGGGGATTTATAAGCGTGCTGACGTAGAAGCTGTGTATAAGCCCGAAGGAGATGTTATAAAAGATATGCTGAATGACAGTATCAGGGTAATCGTGCTGTCGCGGAAGCTGACCCCGGAAGAAGAGGCCGTTATAGAAAAGAAAAAAAGAATACCCAGAATTACGAAAATAGCGATAGATGCCGTTGCTGTAATCGTGAACAGAAGCAACCCGGACTCGCTGCTTACACTTGACGAGTTAAAATCCATCTTTGGTGGCAAAACAAAATCCTGGAAGCAACTAAACAAGGATAGCAAATTAAAAGACATAACTATAGTTTTCGATAACAATAATTCGGGAACAGCGCGTTTTGTAAAAGATTCACTGATAGCGGATCATAAACTGCCATCAAATACGTTTGCAGCCGAATCGCATGCAGCACTGATAGACTATGTAGAGAAAAATGAGAACGCACTTGGTGTTATCGGAGTGAACTGGATCAGCGATTTTGATGACAGCACAGTAGTAGGTTTCCAGAACAGAATTAAAGTTGTAGGTATAAGTGCAGAACCTTTACCACGCACTACAGAAAGTTATTACCAGCCTTATCAGGCCTACATTGCACAAGGCACATACCCTCTGCGCCGGTATCTTTATATCATAAGTACAGAAGGCCGCGCCGGCCTTGGCACAGGTTTTGCATCATACGTTGCAGGAGACAAGGGACAACGTATAATACTTAAATCGGGCCTGGTGCCTGCCACAATGCCAGTACGCGTAATTGGCATACAATAAACGAAGAACCTTAACTCAATTTTAGTACATTTTAATATAACCTTAACAAGCAGATTACAATGACAAACAACTGGAAGTATATCCTTCTGATGGCCACTGCCTTTCCAACTGCTGCTGCTTTTGCACAGTCAGGAGATGCGGGAAAGAAAGCATTAGACCTGGAGCGCTATGAAGAGGCAAAATCTATCTATAAAAAGCAGCTTAACGATAAGAAAGCAGATAATGCTTACTATGCATTAGGTAATATATATCTTAAAACTGAAAAGTTAGATTCAGCTACTTATTACTTTAACCAGGGCATAGCCAAAAACAAAAAGTCGGCAATCAACTTTGCCGGTTTAGGTAAAGTTGCTATGGACCAGGGAAACAGAGCCGAAGCCGAAAAGCAATTTTCGCAGGCACTTAAGCTTAGCAAGTCTAAAGATGCAGATGTGCTTGCAGCTGTAGCAGAGGGCTATTTAAGTGCTCCGGAGCGTACAGATGCCGATCTGCAGAAAGCTATAGGTTACCTGCAGACAGCTGTTCAGCGTGATAAAAACAATACAACGGCTTACCTGATGCTGGGTGATGCTCAACTCGACCTTAAAAAAGGTGGTGAAGCGATGACCAGCTACGATAACGCTATCCGAATTGACGGCAACAATCCGAAAGCTTACCTGAGAAGAGGCCAGTTATATACCAGATCAAGAAACTATACGGAAGCTGAGCAGGCATTCCAGAAAGCGATCGAGATCGATCCTAACTATGCGCCGGCTTACAGAGACCTTGGTGAACTATACTATTTTGCCGGTCAGTACGACAAAGCACTATCTACATTTAAAAAGTATGTTGATATGGCTGAGGATTCTCCTGAAACCAAAGCAAAATATGCATCATTCCTGTTCCTGACGAAAAACTATGACCAGACGCTGAAAGAGGTGCAGGAAGTTCTGAAGACTGATCCGGACAATACTGTAATGAACCGTCTACAGGCTTATTCTTATTTAGAATTAGGCCAGCCAGACAAAGCATTACAGGCTATGGAAAGCTACATACAAAAAGTTGGTAAGGATAAGCTTATTGCTGAAGACTATGAGTACTATGGCCGTATCCTGAGCAAAAATAACCAGCACGCCAAAGCTACTGAGAACCTGCAGAAGGCACTTGATATGAACCCTGATAAGGTAGAGCTTTACCAGGAACTTGCTTCGGCTTACGCCAAAGCGGGCCAGTATGATAAAGCTGTAGCAGTTTACAACAAGAAGCGTGAGAAAACGGAGCCTTCAAATGCTGACTTCTACTACATGGGTAATATCTACATGCAGGCAGGTGCGGAAGCAAGAGAAGCTAAAAACGAGCAGAAAGCTATAGAATTCTTTAAGAAGGCTGATGAGACATATGCAAACGTTACAACAAGTAACCCTACGTATGCATATGGTCATTACTGGAGAGGACTTGCGAATGCTAACCTGGATACTGAAAGCACAGGTGGTTTAGCTAAGCCTCACTTTGAGGAGTTTATTAAACTGGCTGGCGCTGAACCAGATAAGTATAAAGCTGCTTTGGTTGACGCTAATAACTATCTGGGTTACTACTATTATGTAGTTAAGCCAAACAGAGAATTGGCTGTTAAGCATTACCAGGAAGTACTTAAGTTAGATGGCAGCAACGAACAGGCAAAAGCCGCTCTTGCTGAGATCAATAAGTCTGCTAAGAAAAAGTAAGCTACCAGCTAGCTACCTATAAAACAGGAAAGCCTGCTCCACTGGAGCAGGCTTTCCTGTTTTATAGGTAAACCGAAGCTCATAATGTAAACCTTTCATGCTTACGGATTCTTCTCCTTTAGACCAGCATTAAGCCGCACTTCTGGTTGGTACTCACCACTTTCTGTTCCTCTCACTAAAATTAAGAGGTAACTGCCAGATCTTTCCAGGATCAAGGTGAGTACTCTAATACCATTTGCTAAAGAAAGTTATTTGTCTTTGCTATAGTTGAAGTTATAGTTACATAATCTATGATGCTGGCGCGAGCGTCCTCGCTCGTGTTTAACTATGGCGTTGAGTCTCCTGACTCAACTGGCCCGTCAGGGACAGGCATTGTCTGAACCGGGATTAAGGGAGATTTAAGGGTTTTTTGGGATTGGGCTACTACTTTAGTTTTGGC
Source organism: Pontibacter pudoricolor (assembly GCF_010092985.1). Lineage (GTDB taxonomy): Bacteria > Bacteroidota > Bacteroidia > Cytophagales > Hymenobacteraceae > Pontibacter > Pontibacter pudoricolor. The sequence continues at coordinate 3,736,226 of NZ_CP048106.1, forward strand.
TATAGTTCAATAGTTGTGGTTTTACCCCTTCCCAGCCTTCCCCTAAAAACAGGGGAAGGAGCTTTTGGCCTTTGCTATAGTTTAGGTTATAGTTTTATTGCTGCTGTTTTAACCCACCCCTGCCCTCCCAAGAGGGGAATTTCTGCCTTTGCTATAGTTTGACTTGTAGTTCTATAGTTACAGTCCATCCACGGACAGGACAGGTCGCCACCTGTCCCTACGGAAATACAGCCACGATATTGCGATGCAACTATAGCTGTTCAAACAAACTATAGTTTAACTATCGAACTGATCGCAGTCTTTGGGTTGAGCGCCTTTGCTTTGTTGCGGTGCCGCCAGGCAACACGAGCAGAGCGAGGGTAGCAAGAAAGCAGCAGCGCGATACCTAAAGACGAGGCCTCCCGGCCGTGAGGGCACCAAAGTTAGATTGAAACTATAGGTAAGTAGAGCTCCCAGGATTAGAAGCAGCTATAAAAGAAAAGGCTAGGTTTGAAAAGTAGAGTAGCAAACTATAGAACTCAGATTTCTCACGGTGTTCGAAATGGCAAAAGAAAAACTATAGAATCAAGATTTCTCACAGATAGACCGGCTTTTTCCGACTCGCGTCTCAAGAATACTCAAAATGACAAAGGAGAAACTATAGCACAAATAACATACCTTAACTGACGCCTTGTATGAAATAACTATAAGCTTCAGATCAAACCTATCAACCAGTCAATCAATTATTAGGCTAATGGCAGGCGGTCTCGTAAAAAAGAAGTAATTTTGCATCCTTAAATTTCAGAGTATGGCAGAGACTCCGCACAAGGCCGGTTTTGTAAGTATAGTTGGTAAGCCGAACGTAGGTAAATCTACGCTGATGAATGCGCTGGTGGGCGAAAAGCTATCCATTATCACATCAAAGGCACAGACTACGCGCCACCGCATCATGGGTATTTTGAATGGCGACGACTTCCAGATCGTGTACTCAGATACGCCCGGCATCATTAAACCACAGTATGCCCTGCACGAGTCGATGATGAGCTTTGTGCGCACCTCGCTGGAGGATGCGGATGTAATTCTGTTTGTAACGGATATTTATGAGCAGCACGACGAAGATGATGTGATCAAAAGACTGCAATATGCGCAGGTGCCTATTCTGTTACTGATAAACAAAATTGACCAGGCGACAGAAGAGGAGGTAAACGAAAAAGTAGCGTACTGGCAGGAGAAAATGAACCCGACGGAAATTCACCCGATATCGGCACTTCACAACTTTGGTTTAGATCAATTATTTACCCGCCTGCTGCATTATTTACCGGAACATCCGGCCTTTTACCCGAAAGATGAACTGACTGACAAGCCTGAGCGTTTCTTTGTGTCGGAGATCATCAGGGAGAAGATTTTCCTGAACTATAAAAAAGAGATTCCTTATAGTTGCGAAGTGGTGATAGAGGAGTTTAAAGAGGAAGAAGAGATCATCCGTATCAGGGCTGAAATAAGTGTGGAACGCAAAAGCCAGAAAGGCATTGTGATCGGCAATAAAGGCGAAGCCCTGAAAAAGGTGGGTACACAGGCCCGTATTGATATGGAACAGTTCTTCCAGAAAAAGATATTTCTTGATTTGTATGTGCGCGTGAACGAAAACTGGCGAACAGACCAAAAGCTTTTAAGGCGATTTGGCTATAACGAGTAAGTAGGCGCATGTAGTAAAGCTTCGGGGCAAGGTGCTCCGGGGGCACTTTAATTATTTTATACACTTAATAATGTCAACAAACATTATTGCTATTGTAGGTCGCCCAAATGTGGGTAAATCTACTTTATTTAACCGCCTTGTCGGACGTCGGCAGGCTATTATGGATAACGAAAGCGGCGTAACCCGCGACAGAAGCTACGGCCACGGTGAGTGGTGCGGTAAGTACTTTACTGTGATCGATACTGGTGGCTACGTACACGGCTCCGACGATATTTTTGAAGGTGAAATTAACAAGCAGGTAGAGCTGGCCATTAAAGAAGCCGATGTGATCCTGTTTATGGTAGACGTGGATGCCGGCCTTACAGGTCTGGACGAAGAATTTGCCAGCGTATTGCGTCGCTCAGATAAGCCAATTTATGTAGTAGCCAACAAAGCCGATACAAACGCACGTGCGCACCAGGTAGGCGAGTTTTACTCCTTGGGTATTGATGGAGAGATCTTCGCTATTTCCTCGCAGAGCGGTTCCGGAACCGGTGACCTGCTGGATGAAGTAGTAAAGCACTTTAAAGACGAAGGCATCGAAGACCCTACTGCCGGTATTCCTAAGATTGCAGTACTTGGCCGCCCAAATGTTGGTAAATCATCTTTTGTGAATTTGCTGCTGGGCGTAGAGCGTAACATAGTTACAGATATTGCCGGAACAACCCGCGATGCCATCCATTCGCACTACAATGCATTTGGTAAAGAGTTTATTATAGTTGATACCGCTGGTCTGCGCCGTAAGAGCAAGGTAAGCGAAGACATCGAGTTTTATTCAGTGATGCGCTCAGTACGCGCTCTGGAAGACGCCGATGTTTGTATCGTGATGCTGGATGCCACCCGTGGAATTGAAGCGCAGGATGTAAACATCATTACCCTGGCCGAAAAGAACCGCAAAGGCATTGTTATACTGGTAAACAAGTGGGACTTAGTTGAGAAAGATACCAACTCAACGAAAGAGTTTGAAGAGGAGATACTGGATAAGATTGCGCCAATAAAGTATGTGCCGGTTATCTTTACTTCGGTGCTTACCAAGCAGCGTATACACAAAGCTATTGAGGTAGCCATGGAAGTGTACGATAACAAGACACAGAAAATACCTACTTCTAAATTAAACGATGCCCTGCTGCCTGATATTGACAGGTATCCGCCGCCAGCCATTAAGGGTAAGTTTATCAGAATTAAGTATGTAACGCAGTTGCCGACGCATAACCCTACATTTGCCTTTTTCTGTAACCTGCCACAGTACATCAAAGAGCCTTATACGCGTTATCTTGAGAACCGCATACGGGAGCATTTTGGCTTTAAAGGCGTGCCGATAAAGGTCTTGTTCAAAAAGAAATAAAAAATAAATAGAAGAAGATTAGAGTATTAGAATATAGTTCTATATTTGTAACTCGTTTTCAAAAAAACAACAAAACATCATGAAAAAAGTATTCGGTTTATTATTCGTTGCTGGTCTTTTCGCTTTCGCATCTTGCAACAATGCAGAAGAAACAGCTACTGAAGTTGAAACTACTGAAACTACAGTAGAAGAAACTGTAGTTGAAGACACAACTTCAATGGAAGTTGACACTACAACTGTTCCAGTTGATTCAGCTTCTGCTGCTCTTTAATTAGCAACAGTAACCGCCTGGCGCATGGCCAGGGAAAGAAAAGGCACCTGAGTTATCAGGTGCCTTTTTGCTTTTAAAACTATATATTTTAAAACTATATAGATGTATTCCCGTATTCGTTGTCATGTTCGCTGAAAGCTTTTTTACTTAAAAGCAGGCAGCTATAATACATGGATTTTAACCAAAACAAATACATCATGAAAAAGCCTATTTTTATGCTAATGGCCGCTGGCCTGTTCTCTTTTGCATCTTGCGATTCACCTGCTGAAAACCAGACAGAAGAAAATGCAGAGCAGATGGAAGATAATGCAGAAGAAGCTGCAGACGATATGGAAGATGCTGCAGATGACATGGACGATACTACTACTGTTGTTCAATAAGAAGTTACAAACAATAACTATAAAGGCGGCTCTGGTATTCTGGAGCCGCCTTTATAGTTTAAGTACCCAGCCTCCGTTGCATCATGGCATTTAGTAACGCATAAAGTCGTTTGGGAGCCAGGGTACGCCAGTTTACCATTTCCAGGTTACCGCCATAGTTCATGTAATAGTCCAGGTTATAGTTCTTCATCTCGTTCAGTACAAAATCCTGGAAACCGATTGCCACGATCCAGCCATTTTCAATATCTTCAAACCATTCCTCGTAGTAATCGTCTTCGGAGCCATGGAAGTTAAATACGTTCTCGCCGATAAGGACAAAATGCTTAATGCCCTCGTGTAGCATCGGGTCTATAATGTTGCGCTTCAGTTTCATAATGTCGTTATGAAGCGTGTCGTTCCACTCGCCTATAAACTCGATCACGGCAAAGCCCAGCTCATAGTCTGTAAATAATATTTTAATGAATAGCGTTTCAGAATCCATCTCGTCCCATTGCGGATGGATGTAATAACCATAAATGGTATTGGTATATTGCGAAAGGTTATTTTCGGTGCCATACAGTGGCGAGCGCGGGTCTTCGGAAGCGCTGTATAGTTCCAGCCAGTTATAAAAAGGCTCTATTGTATGCATAAACGTAAAATTCTAACGTTAAAAGATAACACAGGCCATGCTTGCTGTAGTTTACAAGATACCTGTTTCTTTTTTTGATATACTATCGCTTTAAACTATAGTTGTTGCATTAGAGTATAGTAGTGATAGTTTTATTTTAAGACCTGAAAGATAATAGCAGCGGCAATTTAATCCGCCATTTTACCCTTACAAATAGTATGTTCTCAGTTACGCCCCTAAAATATCTGCGCTTTACTCTATTGGTTTTTGCTGTTCTGCTGGTGCAGCAGGCAAGAGCTGAAAATAAGGAAACAGATTACATTAAAGCGTATTACCCGGTTATTCATGAGGCCGAAATGCTGGTGCTCCGTAAAGACTATAGTGCTGCGCTGGATAAATATGCCGAAGCTTTTAAAGCTGTGCCAGAGCCCTTTGCCCGTGACTATTACAACGCTGCCGTTTGCGCAACCCTGACAGAGAACTATACACAGACCTATAGTTACCTGGAAGAGCTTGCCCTAAAAGGAGTGAAGCTGGAATTTATAGAGAAGCAGGAGGTTTTTAAACCCTTGCACGAATCAAAAGACTGGAAAAAGCTACAGAAGAAATATCCGAAGTACCGCAAAAAATATAAACGCCACGCTAACCTGGATGTAAGAGCCGACCTGGATGAACTATATGCCCGTGATAAGTACTTCAGGCTTGCGAAAGGCGGTTTAAGGGTTTATGCTGATACGCTCCGTAAAATAGAAAACGAGAACGTGGATATTTTGCTGAGAACAATACAAAAGCGCGGCTACCCCGGCGAAAAGCTGATCGGTGTCGGCGATACTATAGAACAGCTCCCGAGATTCAGTATTGTTATAGAACGGCAGACAACAGCAAAAAAAGGGTTCGACTTTTCAGAGATTTTAAAGGAAGCTGTGCAGAAAGGGCATATTTCGCCACAGGCAGCGGCTTACCTTATGGAAACGCAAAAAGGAACACGTTACTATAAAACCAGGGCACTGGTGCGCGTAGCCTGTACCAACAAAAAAGACTGCGAAGGCGACAAAAAACTTAAGGCACTGAATAAATACCTGGTAGAGGATCTGAGTAAAAAGGAAGAAAAGAAAGTGAATGACCTGCGTGCCGAAATTGGATTAGAGCCCGTTGATGATTACCGCCGGAAAGTGCTTTATAGTTTAAGCGACAATCGTTTTATGCTGGGCTATAGATGGTCGGTTGCGAATTATATTGTGCCTGGCAGGGATGCAGCAGAAGAACTTACCCGTGGGCTGGTTTCAGCAGAAAGAGCCCTTACTACCAGGGAATAACAAACTATAGTTATGCCTGTGTATCACCGTTTCGGTAGGCAACTATAGCTGCACGCACACTTCCATACTTTTGTAGTAAAGCGGCCGCTTCGGCCCTGCCCAGCTGCAGTTCTTCCATCAGCATACGTGTGCCACGGTCTACCAGCTTTAAGTTTGAAAGCTGCATATCCACCATCTTGTTGCCTTTTACACGGCCCAGCCGTATCATGGTAGAGGTGGTGAGCATGTTAAGTGCCAGCTTCTGGGCGGTTCCGGCTTTCATGCGGGTGCTGCCCGTTACAAATTCAGGGCCGGTTACAACCTCAACAGGATAATCAGAAACGCCGGCAACGGCGCTGGCGGCATTGCAAACTATACAGCCGGTAGCAATTCCATTTTCACGGCAGGTTTTTAACCCCCCGATCACATAGGGGGTCCGCCCGGAAGCTGCAATACCTACTACTATATCTTTATCAGTAATATTATACTGCAGCAGGTCTTTCCAGGCTTGCTGCTCATCGTCTTCCGCAAATTCTACTGCCTTGCGTATGGCTGCGTCGCCACCTGCTATCAGGCCAATCACCATGCCATGGGGTACGCCATACGTAGGCGGGCACTCCGAGGCATCTACCACACCTAAACGGCCACTGGTGCCGGCACCAATATAAAATAACCTGCCACCCTGCTGCAATCTTTCTACGGTAGCATTAACCAGTTGCTCCAGTTGCGGGATAGCTTTTTCTACAGCCAGCGGAACGGTTTTGTCTTCGTTGTTTATGCTTTCCAGTAACTGGCGGACAGGCATTTGCTCCAGGCGGTCGTAATTAGATGCGGATTCGGTGGTAGACACGTTTACTCTAATTATTAATTATAAATGATGAATTGCCCTGCTGTATAAACTATACATTTTTGGTCGCACCTGATTTCTCAAGCAACTCCTGATGATATTTGATCAGTCCTTCGCTTGGACTCTGGATGATAGTTTCGATCCGAAGCCCGTACTTTTTGGCAGCCATTTTCAGGTTGTCGGCAAAGTAATAAGCAATAGAGCCTACAAAGTTTACCGGCAACTCCATGTGCCCTTTATATTTGAGTACGTGGCGCTCAAAAAAGTTTTCGAAGTTGGTATAGATCAGTTCTTTTATAAACGGATGCTTGCGCTTATCGTGTGCAAACTTAGCAAACGTAGCCATATACCGGCTCGGCACTTCGGCACCATAAACCGCATCCAGAAATTCGTCTTTGGTAATGTGGTAGGTGTTTTTCAGTGATTGTGCCAGTTCTTCGGGCAGCTCGCGGTAAAAATAAGAGCGCATCAGTAATTTGCCTAAGTAAGCGCCGCTGCCCTCATCACCCAGCAGAAATCCCAGCGAGGGCACATTATCAATTATCTGCGCGCCATCATAAAGGCATGAATTGGAGCCAGTGCCAAGTATGCAGGCAATGCCCGGGTTGTGGCCACACAGCGCACGTGCCGCACTTAGCAGGTCATGGTCTACGTTGACCTCACTTTCAGGGAAAAGGCGCTGCAAGGCGTCCGAAACCTTCTTGTTGCGCTCCGGCGAGCTGCAGCCTGCACCATAATAATAAATAGCCGATGGTTTCTTATCAGTAAGGTTCGGGAGTAACGAGTTACTAAGCTCTTTATAGATGTCTTCCGTCTCCTGGTACATGGGGTTAAAGCCCACTGTCTGTACTTTTTGCAGTACTTCTGTATGATTTAGAGCGTTCCAGTCTGTTTTTGTAGAGCCACTATCTGCAATAAGAACCATATGCTGTAAATTAAAATATAAAGATGCTTATGTATAGTTACGGATATTGGTTATCCGGATTATTCTGTACGGTACACGGAGTTTTTTACCAGCCCTACTGCCTCAAATTTATCAAAAACAAATTCAGTATGGGGTGCATTTTTTAATTCTTCAGTCAGGTCCTGGCCGGCCCAGTGCTCGTAATGGTTGCCTGTGCGCCATAACCTTGATTTTCTGACATCATAAATTACGCCTTTATATGCTACCCAAACATCGTCTCTGTCCTGGCCGTTGCGTGAGGCAAGCTGTTGTAAAGTGTATTCGGGTAAGGGCATGTTTCTTTAAGTTGTAATTCTGGAGTCGTGGATGTTTGACAATCACCTTTATGTACAAAGATCTATAGTTTACAAAGGCAGGTTCGTTCCAACTATAAACTCGCTATATCTCTAGGTTCTAGAGGTTTGCGTCTGTAAAGTTACCCGATACGTGCCTGCGTAAGTATCCAGCGGTTCGGGACTTCACCTTTAGTTGCCTGCAGATAATCTTCATAACTGCAGGGCACCACGCGGGTAGTCTTTCCTTCTGTCAGCGATTCTACTTCCAGCCACCACTTTTCGCTCTGCTTGCTTTTGTAGAATACCATTCTATCCGGGTTATCATTAAAGGCAACGGCATATTTTGTGAACTGTTTACTGTTAAAACTGATCTCATTCTTGCGGTGGTAAAACCCTTCAATAAAATACCAGATCATCGTTGCAACGGTCATGGCTGTCAGTTCACGCTCATCCAGTGCCGGGTTGTATTCATAAATTCCGAGGGAGGTCAGGTTATCATTCAGGCCGGCGTACCAGCATAGCTGGCAGGCTTCTTCGCCGGTTAAGCCAAAGGGGTTGGCAGGCTCGTAGCCCGGTGCGTCCTGGTGCCTGATGGCAGCCACATCTATAGTTAACAGGTCGGCAAGGCGAACTACAGGCTCCATTTCCTGCACGTTACGATGCACTTCACCCACGCGGTAAGCTTCAAAATGCATTTTCTCCAGTGTGGCCATTACCTCCGGCTCCACTAAATACGACTGGTACCCGATCTGCCCAAGGCTGAACAGGTAGTTTGGCTCATGCATAAGTATGCTCCGCAGCTGCTTTTTATTAGGAGTAGCATCTGTGTCTTCGGTCATATCCACGCTGCAGTCTACGGTAACCATATTTATTACGCGTTCCAGATGCTCGTAACCCATAAACTGCCCATACTCCAGGTCATGCGATCCGCCAATTAGTACAGGTATGGTACCATGCGAGATAAGCACTTCTACAATTTCTTTTATGCGCAGGTACGTATCATCCAGCGTGATGCCGGGTCTCAGGTTGCCCAGGTCTACTATTCTGCAGCTGCCTGCGCCTTTGTTAAGTGCATATAGTTTTTTGCGTACAGCACGGGCAGCAGCCAGAGTTGGGTCGGTATTTTCTTCATTTCCACTGCCACGCGTTTCGTTTATGCCCAATATGGCAATGTCGGCAGCGCGCCAGTCTGGGAACTTGCTTACAAAACGGCTTATATAGGAGCCCAGGGTACGGGGCTTGTTAAGCGCTGCAAAAACATCTTCGTTCAGCGGTTCAAAAAAGATCGACAGGTTCATACAGTGGCTGCTTTACTTTAATTTTGAAATACCATAACTATGGGTATAACTGTAGTAGTTGGCTATAGGCCGGTAAATAAAGGTAAATTAGGGAGTGTAATATAACGCATATTAAATATTTATGAGAGCGAAAGTGGGAGAAAAGAAAAAAAATAATTAAAATGCACTAATGATGAGCCAGTAATTATATTTCCGGGCTCTGTTATAGTTTAGGTTACACGCTATATAAAGATATAAACAGCATGAGCATCACCCGCACCATCGATTTTTTGTCGCACCAGTTAAACAACTTTCCCAAGCAAGATTGCCTTGCTGCCAAAGTAAACGGACAATGGGTGAAATACAGCACCCAGGATGTGCAGAAGATGTCGGACCTTGTAAGCCTGGGGCTTTTAAAGCTGGGTATTGGTAAAAACGACAAGGTAGCCATTATCTCTTTCAACCGCCCGGAGTGGGTGTTTGCAGATTATGGTATACAACAGATTGGCGCCATAAGTGTGCCGATGTACCCGACTATAACTGTTGAGGATTACCGTTATATCTTTAATGATGCTGAAGTAAAAGCAATTTTTGTAGCCGATAGCGAACTATACAACAAAGTAGTTGCTGCTACAGATGGCCTGGACGGCGTAAAAGAGATCTATACATTTGATGAGGTACATGGTGCCAAGCATTGGTCGGAAGTGGTGGAGATGGGCAAGCAGCTGGAGAATCCGGAGCAATTAAATGAGCTTCGCGACGCCGTTACTGCTGATGATATCCTGACTATCATTTATACTTCCGGTACCACTGGCAATCCGAAAGGTGTAATGCTGACGCATAATAATATCGTGAGCAACGTGCAGGGCATTGTAAACTATGTGCCTGTAAACAACACGCACCGCGCACTCAGCTTCCTGCCGTTGTGCCATATTTTCGAGCGTATGCTTATGTATATGTACCTGCGTATCGGGGTCTCTATTTACTATGCCGAAAGTATAGAAAAAGTAGCCGACAACCTGAAAGAAGTGCAGCCGCACATATTTACAACCGTGCCGCGCCTGCTCGAAAAAGTTTATGATAAGATCGTGGCTAAAGGCATGGAACTGACAGGCGTGAAGCGCAAGCTGTTTTTCTGGGCACTGGAGCTTGGTCTGAAGTACGATACTCAGAAAGACAACGGCTGGTGGTACAACCAGCAGCTGGCACTGGCCAATAAGCTTATCTTTAGCAAATGGCGCGAAGCGCTTGGGGGTAATGTTATTGCTATCGTTTCGGGTGGTGCTGCGTTGCAGCCACGTTTGGCACGTGTGTTCTGGGCTGCTAACATCCGGGTGATGGAAGGTTACGGTTTAACAGAAACATCGCCGGTAATTACATTCAACCGCTTTGAGCCTGAAAATAACATGATCGGTACGGTAGGTCTGAACATTGATAATGTGGAGGTGAAGATAGCTGAAGCAGACGGCGAGATACTTACCCGCGGACCGCATGTAATGAAAGGTTACTATAACAAGCCTGAGTTAACTGCCGAAGTTATTGACAGCGACGGCTGGTTCCATACAGGCGACATTGGCGAAATGGTTCATGGCAAATACCTGAAGATCACGGATCGCAAGAAAGAAATGTTTAAAACTTCCGGTGGAAAGTATGTAGCGCCGCAGCCGATCGAGAATAAGCTGAAAGAATCTGTAGTGATTGAGCAGGTAATGGTAGTAGGTGATGGTCAGAAATATGCTGCAGCGCTTATAGTTCCGTCGTTCATGGGCCTGCAGGACTATTGCATGCATAAAGGCATACCTTACACTACAGATGCTGACATGATCACAAAGCCGGAGATAGTGGAGAAATTCAAGCGTGAGATCGAGAAAGCCAATCATGGTCTTGCTCAATACGAGACTGTGAAGAAGTTTAAGCTCATCCCGAACATGTGGACTGTAGAAAGCGGCGAGCTTACCCCAACCCTTAAAGTGAAGCGTAAGATAATCTCTGCCAACTATAAGAATGAGATCGATAGCATGTTTTAGGCTATAAAGTTCAAAAATAGCTGTAGATGAATTTACGAATTAAGAATTCACAGATAACTTTAAAAGTAATTGGATGGATTCAGATTATTGGAGGAATACTTGGGTTTTGGGTAATGAGCAAAATCATGCTCTATACTGAAACTGTTAGTGGAGGAATACTTCTGGTAATTTTAGTCGGTCTTGGGTTGTTTAGTTTTTCAATATACGCTGGACGACACCTTCTTTCAGAAAAGGAGGTTACGTATGGGATTATTCTGTCTATTATAAACCAAGCACTGCAAACAGTACACTTTAGTATGTTTGGTAATGGTCTAAGCTATAGTTCTGGATTAGTAAGCCTAATTGGGATAGAAAATGGATTTAAGTTTAATTTTGCGATATTCTCTTCTGTCTTCAATATGTCATATTTATTAGAGAGTTATGACTTTATGCTTAAGATTAATCTAGTAGCAATTTTTCTGATTCTTATTTTGGTTGATATCTGGCGCGAAAGAAAGCATGGCCTCGAAAATCAGGTGCTGGATTATTCTTCACCTGACCAATTGTAAGTAGCAAGAATTGTAATGACATTAAGAGCCCTCCCCAAAACGGAGGGCTTTTTTAATGCCTGATTGTTAAAACGATAACTATAGTATCTGTAAAGCACCTCCTTCGTACTATATTTTATGCATGCCGAATAAATTTTCATAAATAGTATGCTTGCATAACATTATTTTATATATTTGGTATACACCATTATTTGTACATGAAGCCAGAAGAGACAGTAGATTATAATGTGAAAGTATGTTGGCATGCTATCTCGCGCATGTATAACACCGAGGCTGCCAAGAACGACATTACAACATCTATCGGGTTTGTGTTGTTGAACATAGACCAGGAAGCAGGTACGCCTGCTACCAAAATTGCTCCATTACTGGGTCTGGAGGCCCGCAGCCTTACCCGCATCCTGAAAAGCATGGAGGAGAAGAAGCTGATCTTTAAAGTTTCGGACCCCAGCGATAAGCGCCTTGTGCGCATTTTCCTGACAAAGAAAGGATTGGAGAAAAAGAAATTTCGAGAAAGACTGTGCTGCGCTTTAACCATAAAGTATACGAAACTATACCGCAGGAAGAACTGGATGCTTTTTTTAAAGTGTGCGGACGCATACAAACTATGATCGAGAACAAAGAGATATTTTAACCCATAGACAACTATAAGCTATTCTATGAAGAGGATAATTAAGAAAGTAGCCGTACTTGGATCCGGTGTGATGGGCTCGCGCATTGCCTGCCATTTTGCCAACATCGGGGTGCAGGTACTGCTGCTCGACATTGTACCGAAGGAGCTGACGCCCGACGAAGAGAAAAAAGGCCTGACGCTGGAAAACAAAGCCGTTCGTAACCGCATTGTAAACAGCTCGTTGCAGGCAGCCTTAGCCTCTAACCCGTCGCCGATCTACCGCAAAGCCGATGCACGCCTGATACAGACAGGCAACTTCGAAGATAACATGAAGGACATCGCTACTGCCGACTGGACCATTGAGGTGGTAGTGGAAAACCTGAAGATCAAGAAGATTGTGTACGACCAGGTAGAGCAGCATCGCAAGCCGGGTACATTGATCACTTCCAATACATCGGGTATTCCAATCCACCTGATGCTGGAAGGCCGCTCTGATGATTTCAGGAAACACTTCTGCGGTACGCACTTCTTCAACCCGCCACGCTACTTAAAGCTTCTGGAAATTATTCCTACGCCTGAAACCGATCCGGCTATAGTTGATTTCCTGATGCACTATGGCGATCTGTACTTGGGTAAGACTACAGTACTGGCGAAAGATACACCTGCCTTTATTGCCAACCGTGTTGGTATTTACGCCATCATGCAGGGCCTGCAGGTAATGAACAAACTCGGCCTGAACGTTGACGAAGTTGACAGAATTTCCGGTCCGATCATCGGCCGTCCGAAATCAGCTACTTTCAGAACGCTGGATGTGGTTGGGTTGGATACACTGGCTAACGTGGCTAACGGGCTGTACCAGACCGGCGAGAAGGATGAGTCGCGTGAAATGTTCCAGTTGCCAGGTTACCTGCAGAAAATGGTGGAGAACAAATGGCTGGGCGATAAGACCGGTCAGGGTTTCTATAAGAAAACTAAAGACGCGAAAGGTAAAACAGAGATACTGACGCTGGACCTGAACACGCTGGAGTACGGACCAAAGCAACGCGCTAAGTTCCAAAGCCTGGAAGTGCTGAAGCCGATCGAAGACCTGAAGAAGCGAGTAAAAACTTTCGCTGGACAATCAGACAAAGCTGCACAGTTCTTCAATGAGTCGCTTTATGGTTTGTTCCAGTATGTGAGTAACCGCATTCCTGAGATCTCTGATGAACTATACAGAATAGATGATGCCATGCGTGCCGGCTTTGGCTGGGAGCTTGGTCCGTTTGAGTACTGGGATGCCATTGGTGCCCGCGAAGGCGTGCAGCGCATGACAGAAGCCGGTTACAAGCCTGCTGCCTGGGTAGAAGAAATGCTGAACAGCGGCAAAGAGTCCTTCTACATCGTGGAGAACGGCACACGCCGCTACTACGACATCAACAGCAAGGCATACAAAGCCATACCGGGTGCCGAGAACTTCATTATCCTGGAAAACCTGCGCGAGAACAAAGTAATCTGGAAAAATACCGGCGCAACTATAACTGACCTGGGTGATGGCATTCTGAACGTTGAGTTCCATACCAAAATGAACACTATGGGCGGCGACGTGATCATGGCCCTGAACAAAGGGATCGACCTTGCCGAAAAGGATTTCCGTGGGATGGTAGTGGGTAACCAGGGAGCAAATTTCTCTGCCGGTGCCAACGTGGGCCTTATCTACATGTATGCCCTGGATCAGGATTTCGATGAACTGAACATGATCATCCGCCAGTTCCAGAACACCATGATGCGCATGCGCTATTCGGCTATACCTGTAGTTGGTGCACCGCATGGTTTAACGCTGGGCGGTGGCTGCGAGCTTAACCTGCACGTCGACCATATACAGGCTGCTGCTGAGACCTACATGGGCCTGGTAGAGTTTGGTGTTGGTCTGATACCTGGCGGTGGCGGTACCAAAGAAATGACGCTGCGTGCTGCTGATATGTATGCTGATGGTGATATCGAGTACAACGACCTGAAAAACGTGTTCCTGAACATTGGTATGGCAAAGGTTTCTACGTCGGCTAAAGAAGCGGTAGACCTGGGCTTTATGCGCAAATCGGATGGTATAACTATAAACAGTAACCGCCTGATTGCAGACGCGAAAGCGCAGGCGATACTTCTGGCTGATGCTGGCTACACCAAACCGGTACAACGTACGGATATTAAAGTGCAGGGCCGGGGAGCATTAGGTATGTTCCTGACAGGTGCCAACGCGATGATGACCGGTCGTTACATGTCGGAGCACGACCTGAAGATCTCTCAGAAACTGGCTTATGTAATGTGCGGTGGCGACTTATCTGCCCCAACTGAGGTGAGCGAACAGTACCTGCTTGACCTGGAGCGTGAAGCCTTCCTGTCGCTGACAGGTGAGCGCAAAACGCTGGAGCGTATCCAGAGCATCCTGACCACAGGCAAGCCGTTGAGAAATTAATGTTTGATGGGTTAAGTTGTAACCCACGTTCTTTGTCATCCTGAAAGGATCTTGGTAGAAGGGAGGTTAAGCCTTAGCTATGAAAAGCCATAACTACTTCGTCTATATCACTACTAATCCGGGTAAAACGGTACTCTATGTTGGCGTGACGAATGACTTAGCAGTTAGGTTGGAGCAGCATAAGGAAAACAGGGGTAAATCGGAAACTTTTGCCGGTCGCTACTACTGCTATAAACTCTTGTACTATGAGCGCTATACTTATGTGCAGCACGCCATAGAACGGGAAAAGGAACTGAAGCTATTAAGCCGTGAAAAAAAGATGGAGCTCATTAAAAGTGAAAATCCATACTTACAGTTTCTTAAGGTTGATGACTAAATAAGCCTTCATCTCCCAGCCACCAAGATCTTTACAAGATGACAAATGGGGATGTTTAAAGTATAAATAAACACTCTCTGTCATTCTGTAAGAAACTTGTTAGAAGGGAGGTTAAGCTGGAGCTACTGTCAATGGACCACCTAGAACTCAGGATGACAAAAACAGATAAGAAAGTATAGCTGATAGTATAAACTATAAAAGAGCATCAAAATGAACAATGCATATATCGTAGCCGGATTTCGTAGCGCCGTGGGTAAAGCGGGCCGTGGCGGATTTCGGTTCACCAGACCTGATGACCTGGCCGCTGATGTCATCAAACACCTAATGGCTTCTGTGCCAGCCTTAGACCCGGAGCGTGTAGACGACCTTATAGTTGGGAACGCGGTACCGGAAGCAGAGCAGGGCCTGCAGATCGGCCGTATGATCTCGTTGCTGGCGTTGCCAATGTCAGTTTCTGGGATGACGGTGAATCGTTACTGCGGATCCGGACTGGAAACTATAGCTATTGCCGCAAACCGCATCTCTGCTGGTATGGCTGACTGTATAGTGGCTGGTGGTACAGAATCTATGTCGCTGGTGCCAACGGTTGGCTGGAAGACAGTGCCTAACTATAACATCGCCAAAAATAACCCGGACTGGTACCTGAGCATGGGCTTAACGGCCGAAGCAGTAGCAAACGACTATAAGGTTTCACGTGAAGATCAGGATGAGTTTGCTTATAACTCGCACCAGAAAGCAATTAACGCGATCAAGAACGGCTACTTTAAAGAACAGATCGTGCCGATTACCGTTGAGGAAACTTACCTGGACGAGAACGGCAAAAAGAAAACCCGCAGCTATGTAGTTGATACGGATGAAGGTCCACGTGCCGATACATCTATGGAAGCATTAGCTCGCCTGAAGCCGGTGTTTGCCGCTGGCGGTACGGTCACGGCCGGTAACTCATCACAGACATCAGACGGCGCTGCCTTCGTTATAGTTATGAGCGAGCGCATGGTAAAAGAACTGAACCTGGAGCCGATTGCCCGCCTGGTAAGCTATGCTACCGGTGGTGTTGATCCGCGCATTATGGGTATGGGGCCGATCGCTGCTGTTCCGAAAGCCCTGAAAATGGCTGGCATGACGCTGAACGATATCGACCTGATCGAGATGAACGAAGCTTTTGCTGCCCAGTCTATCGCCGTAATGCGCCACCTGGATTTTGATCCTGCCAAGTTGAACGTGAGTGGTGGGGCTATTGCTTTAGGTCACCCGCTTGGTTGCTCCGGTGCGAAGCTCTCTATCCAGCAATTCCATGAACTGCGCCGCTTAGGCAAAAAGTACGGCATGGTAACCGCCTGCGTTGGTGGTGGCCAGGGTGTGGCCGGTATCTATGAATTGCTGAAGTAAGTATCTTGACAAAAGACTAATGCTGGCGCGAGTTTGTAACTCGTGTCTTACAATAATGTTGAGCTTGTAACTCAACTGGGCCAGAGGCCCAACTATAGTTAGTCACGAGCGAGGACGCACGCGCCAGCATTAGCCAGTAAAACAAAACTAACTATAACTGTATCTAAAACCTTAAAACATACATCACCATGGAAACTCAAAATAAAACCGCAATACTTAAAGGTGGTGAGTTCCTGATAAAGGAAACGAATCCGCAGGACGTGTTTACGCCCGAAGATTTTACCGAAGAGCAACGCATGATGGCTCAGACCTGTCTTGACTTTGTACAGGAAGAAGTAATGCCCCTACTTGACAGACTGGACAACCACGAAGAAGGCCTGATGGAAAGCCTGATGAAAAAGGCTGGCGAGCTCGGCTTATTTGCAGTATCTATACCGGAGCAGTACGGTGGCCTGAACATGGACTTTAACACATCGCTGCTGGTTACCGAGTCTGTTGGCGGTGGCCACTCGTTTCCGGTTGCTTTTGCAGCACACACGGGTATCGGCACATTGCCAATTTTATATTTTGGCACCGAAGAGCAGAAGCAGAAGTACATTCCTAAGTTGGTGAGCGGCGAGTGGATGTCGTCTTACTGCTTAACAGAGCCGGGCTCTGGTTCGGATGCACTGGCAGCTAAAACCAAAGCCGTACTGAACGAAGCCGGAACGCACTACATCCTGAACGGGCAGAAAATGTGGATCACAAACGCAGGTTTTGCGGACGTATTCATCGTTTTTGCACAGGTGGATGGCGACAAGTTCACAGGTTTTATAGTTGAAAAAGATTATCCGGGCCTAAGCCTTGGTAACGAAGAGCATAAGATGGGTATCAAAGGCTCCTCAACCCGCCAGGTATTCTTAACAGACTGCGAGGTTCCGAAAGAGAATGTGCTGGGCGAGATCGGCAAAGGCCATTTGATCGCTTTCAACATCCTGAACATTGGCCGTATCAAGCTTTGTGCTGCTACGCTGGGTGCTTCTAAAAAAGTAGCTGACCTGTCGGTGAAATATGCAAACGAGCGTCATCAGTTTAAACTGCCAATCTCTAAGTTCGGCGCAATCCGTCATAAACTGGCAGAGCAGGCAATACGCATTTTTGCTGTAGAATCAGCGCAGTACCGCTCAGGTATGGATATTTACCGCATGGAGCAGGAGCTGATGGCTGCCGGAAAAGACGAGAACGAAGCGCTGTTAGGTGCTGCAAAGGAGTTTGCCGTGGAGTGTGCCATGCTGAAAGTAGAAGGTTCTGAAGTGCTGGATTATGTGGTAGACGAAGGTGTGCAGATCTATGGTGGTTACGGTTTCTCAGCTGACTACCCAATGGACCGCGCGTACCGTGATTCCCGCATCAACCGTATTTTCGAAGGTACCAACGAGATCAACCGCATGCTTACCGTGGACATGATCCTGAAGAAAGCGATGAACGGTGAGCTTGACCTGATGGGGCCTGCCCAGAATGTGCAGAACGAATTGATGGCTATTCCGGATTTCGGAGCGGAAGAAGAAGGTGGTTTATTTGCTGCTGAACATAAAGCTATCCGTAACCTGAAAAAGGCAATCCTGTTAGTAGCGGGTACTGCAGTACAGAAATACATGGCTTCACTGGCAAAAGAACAGGAAGTGCTGATGAACATCGCCGATATGGCCATCAAAACGTATGTGGCTGAATCTACTTTACTGCGCGTTGAGAAAATGATCGGCACAAAAGGTGAAGAGGCCGTTGCAAACCAGATAGACATTGCCCGTGTGGTAGTGAATGATGCGGTAGATGCATCGTTTATAGCTGGTAAGGAAGCTATCGCATCTATGGCGGAAGGGGATGAGCAGCGCCTGTTATTTATGGGCTTAAAACGCTTCACCAAAAAAGACCTGTTCAATACAAAAGATGCCCGCCGTCGTATTGCAGCAGCGCTTATCGAAGCAAACGAGTACGTTTATTAATTTCTGACCATTTATAGTTTAAAAGGCTTTCCCTTTAAGGAAAGCCTTTTTTTATTTTATCTGTCTAATTTAATATAATAAAAGCAATATTTATAGTTCAAAAATGTAAATGCAACAGCAGGTTTTACGTATGAAAGGCAGCGCCCTAACTATAAACCTATAGTAACTAATGAAAGTAAGCTGCCTTATACCTTGTTATAACGAACGTGAGCGAATTGCAAAGGTGCTTGATATAGTTGTCAGCACGCAATCGGTACAGCAGGTAATTTGTGTAGATGATGGGTCTACGGACGGAACAGCAGATTATATTGAAGCAAACTGGCCTACTGTAGAAGTTATCAGGTTGCTGCGTAACCATGGTAAAACAAAAGCCATAAAGCAGGGGTTGCAATACGTAGATTATGCCACATTACTGATGATGGATGCGGATCTGCAGGGATTAAGAAAAGAAGAGCTGGAAGCTGCCTTAGATGCTTACAAGGAGTGCCATGAAGTAGATATGATCATCATGCGTCGTATTAATTCCCCTTGGTTTGTGAAGTGGTATCGGAGCGATGTATTGCTATCAGGGGAACGCATACTGCAAACTGCTGACCTGAAACAGGTGCTAAGGCAACGGCTAAAGTGTTATCAACTGGAGGTAGCCATTAACCGCTACATGTTGCGCCATAAAAAAGTAGTACGCTGGATGCCCTGGTCTGCTATAAACACCTACAAAGTGGATAAACTGGGAGTGCTGGACGGCTCACGCAAAGAGTTTAACATGTACGTTGATATTGTGAATTATGTAGGTTTCTCGCACATGTGCCTGCAACTGACATCTTTTACTAAAAAGCTACATTACAAATCGGTTACCACGCCAGCCAAAGAGCCACAACTATACCTGAAACATTATTTTAACTGAATATGGTATAGTTTAAGGCCTGCTTCCCGTTTTTTAGGCCGGACTACAACAGCAACATCCTTATCAGAGAACCAGCTAGTGAAATCCTTTACATAAGCCAGCTCTTTGTCGTTTGCCACATTCAGGCGCACTCCTTTTGCCTCACTTATCTCACCTGTTTTAGTGTTGATCTGGCGCAGGTAAAGGTCGTTTTTATTATCAAGTTCTTCCAGGGTAAGCAGGTTCAGGGTGTTGCCGTTCAGGTAAGCGGTGTATGAGATCCCGGAGAAAGCATCTTCTGCAGGAGACTGCTGATGCTTCATCAAAACAGAGTTCCAGGCAGAGTTCATGTACTCATCGTAGGCAAACAGCAGCATTTCTTTGGCAAAGTAGGGAGAGGTCTTGCCACCCATCGTGTATTTCTTTTCTGCCAGCACGATCAGCTTATTATCGGCAGTCTGCAGCAGATCGGTGAGGTAAATGTCTTCGAAGCGTTTTGGTTTAGTTGTATCTGCTTTGTTCAGGCTGTTTATTTTAGCCAGGTATATCGGGGAGAATTTAAACTCTTCGGCAAAGACCATGTCTTCTGCTTCGAAGTTAAACCGAACTGCTTTCAGACTATAGTATAAGCCAGAGGCTTCTTCTGCTGTAATTACGGCTCCGTATAGTTGGTCATCCGGCATCAGCTTAAACCGCGAATCCATGATGTAAACTTTTTTGCCGCCAAATACACCACCAACCAGTACGCTCATTACCTTCGCTTTCGGGGCTTTTAAACTATACTGGCGTACTGTAAGGCGGTTCATGTTGTCCGATATCAGGCTCAGATACTGCTCGCCTGTGTTGCTCACCTGCACATCCACCGACAGCACATCGCGCACATCATTCAGGTTATAGTTAATGTCTTTTATCTTTTCCAGCTTCTCGTCAAACAACGAGCCGCTCATGCTTCTGATCTTATAGTTGCTGTCGGCCAGGTAATGGAATACAAGTAGTTTTGAGCCATCCTGCGAGAAAGCGATGCCAGGCTCGCGGTTAGAAACAGGGCTCTCCTGTAGCAGTTGCCTGTCTTTTAGTGTACCATTTGCCAGGTTAATATAATATCCATGCAATTGTTGTGTAGCGCCCGCCTTAGTGTGTGTTACAACTATAGCTGCATCTTTGGTAGTATAGAAACCATAAACTGTCTGCTCTGTTGTAAGGGGTATTGTTGCATCCCATCGTTTTGCCAGGCCAGCCTCGTATTTCTGTACGCCATAGCTGCCATTTGCTTTGCGGCTAAGAATTATAAACTGTTCAGGACCTGTGGCTATGGTTTTATTGGTAATGCGTTGGTTGTACCTGTCTTCAGATAAATTAGGGTGATACTCAAATGGCACTTCCCCCTTTTTTCTGGACTGACCAAAAGCGGCTACGGATAGCACAACAAATACGAAAACGAAGAGCAGGTTTTTCACAGGAATCAGCTTTTAAAGCTCAAACTTAATGTTAAGTGCGAGATTAGTCAAATTTATTTCAGGCACCGGCTAACAGCATAACAGCTATGTTGTTTCGTGTGGAACAAATAGGATTTATTCTGTTAATATACAAATCCAAGGCTATGCTTGTATGTGTTGATATGAACATGTTTACATTTCAGTCACATCAAAAAAAGAGCCTGTCAGCCAGCTTTTTCGTTGCTCCACCCGATAGTAGGTAGTTGCTGTAACAAGCTCATGATGTATGATGTAAGCCTGATTAAATAAGATAAAATGAGGTTCATACTTAAGATACTAGCATTTACAGCACTTTTACTGATTAGCAAAATAACTAAAGAAGATAAACTGATTCCTGCTTCTGCCGATAACCCTCAGGTTATAGTTAGCACAGCACCACATGCTGCCGAAAAACCGTTGCCAGTACTTTCAAACGGTAATATGCAGCAACATCAAAGCGGTCTGTATACCGAACCTGTGCAAACCTTTGTAGTAACACAGGCAACTATAAAATGATGGATTTTTAGCTGATACGGCTCCAGTTTACAGTATTTGCGCTCAACGACTGAATGTGCCTGCGGATGTTCTGATGTTCGGCATGTTCGAGTTGCGGGTCTTCCTGTAAGATCTTCTGTGCAGCAGCACGTGCTTCCTGAAGTATAGGTGCATCCTTGGCAAGGTCGGAAATAAGCAGGTCGAGCACGCCACTTTGCTGGGTGCCCATCAGATCGCCGGGTCCACGTAGCTTCAGGTCGATATCAGCAATTTCGAAGCCGTTGTTGGTGCGTACCATTGTCTCCAGGCGCGTTTTGCTGTCTTTGCTGAGCTTATAACCCGTCATAAGGATACAGTAGCTTTGCTCGGCCCCTCGGCCTACACGCCCACGCAACTGGTGCAACTGCGACAGACCAAACCGTTCTGCACTTTCTATGATCATCACCGAAGCATTCGGCACGTTTACACCCACTTCTATAACCGTGGTGGCTACCATTATCTGGGTTTCGTGCTTTACAAAGCGCTGCATTTCGTAATCTTTATCCTGCGCTTTGAGTTTGCCATGCACCATGCTTACCTGGTACTCCGGAAAGGCTCTTCTCACACTTTCGTAGCCATCCATCAGGTCTTTATAGTTCTCCATCTGCTCCGATTCTTCTATAAGCGGGTAAACTATATAGATTTGGCGTCCTAACTTTATCTGGTCGCGCACAAACTGGAACACGCGCAAACGGTGGGAATCAAAACGGTGCACGGTAACGATTTCTTTACGGCCGGCCGGCATCTCATCAATTACCGAAACATCCAGGTCGCCATACAAGGTCATGGCCAGCGTACGCGGAATAGGAGTGGCTGTCATAACCAACACATGCGGAATGATGCGCGGATTTTTGCGCCATAGTTTGGAGCGCTGCTCTACGCCGAAACGGTGCTGCTCATCAACTATACACAAGCCCAGGTTATGAAACTGTACCACATCTTCCAGCAAAGCATGCGTACCCACGATCATTTTCATTTCGCCGGAACGAAGTTGATCGTGCAGTTCGCGTCGCTCTTTAGTTTTGCTTGAGCCTGTCAGTTTACCGATCTTAATGCCTAAGCGATCCGCGAATTCTTTCAGGCCGGTATAGTGCTGGTCTGCTAATATCTCGGTTGGTGCCATCAGCACCGACTGCGCCCCGTTATCTGCCGCGATCAGCATGGTGATGAATGCAACTATAGTTTTACCGGAACCCACATCGCCCTGCAGCAGGCGGTTCATTTGCTTGCCCGAGATCAGGTCTTTGTGTATCTCTTTTATAACCCGCTTCTGTGCCCCAGTCAGGTCGAAGGTCATGTGGTTTTTGTAGAACTCCGTTACCGTTGGTACCTGCTTAAAGATCTGCCCGGCCAGATCGGCGCGGCGCACTACTTTCTGGCGCAACAGGCGCAGCTGTATGTAAAAAAGCTCTTCAAACTTAAGCCTGAATTTGGCCGCATTATATTTCTCTACCGATTCCGGGAAGTGGATGTTTTGTAGCGCACTTCGCTTATCAGTCAGGCGGTAATGGTCTATCAGGTCCGGCGAAAGGGTTTCCTGTATGTTGGGTGCCGCGATTTTTAAAAGTGTTTCGATGTATTTCGAGATCACTTTGCTGTCGATGCGGTGGGCTTTTAGTTTCTCAGTTGTATGGTAAACCGGCTGCAGAAAGGAGGTGGTCTGTTTTTCTTCGGCCAGCTCTTCCAGCTCCGGGTGAGCCATATTAAACTTGCCGTTAAACTCCGTCGGCTTCCCGAAAACAATATAGTCGGTATGGTTCTTCAGCGATTTTTCCATCCACTTCACACCCTTAAACCATACCAGTTCCATCTCGTCACCAGCTTCGTCAACCAACGTAGCAGCCAGGCGTTGTTTTCGACCTTCGCCTAGCAATTGCTTGCCTCGCACACGCCCGCGCACCTGCACGTATGGCATGGTTTCATCAAGCTCGGCAATGCGGTAAAACTGGGTGCGGTCTAAGTAACGGAAGGGGTAATGCTGTATCAGGTCGCCGTAAGTATACATGTTGAGCTCCTTCTGCAACAGCTCGGCACGCATAGGGCCTATTCCTTTCAGAAACTCGATCTTAGTATGGAAGAAGTTGCTCAAAACCTACGGGGGTAAATTATGAATTAGGAATTAAGAATTATGAATGAGATAAAGATACAGAAATTGTCTGAATCAGGATTTGCAGGATTCTAGGATTGGCAGGATTAGGAAGATAGTTTCAACTTTGTTTCCCATTCTTCTTTTGTAAAGCCTTTTGAGCCCATTAGTTGGCCAGCTCCATAATCACTATCCCTTATATCAATTAACTGGCCATAAAGTTCGTCGCAAAATGTGAATTTCACGGATAGGCCAAAAGATGTATTCATCTCAAGTACTTTGCTTTGTGGGTTAAAAGTAAGCTCATTGATAAAATGGTTATCTGTAAACACTTCGTCAATTCCTTCGAATTCAACTTTACTTACTCCTGAAAATCTGATTAACGATTTTTTACCGCCGAAACTTGTAGTTGTCCAAAATGGAAAACGTTTCCTGTTTACATCTTCAAGGCATCTTCGCTCTATTTCAAACTCAATAGGTTTACCTATAGTTAGCTTCTTAAGATCATCCGATTGAACACTGGCATCGAAAACCAAATGATTTATGATATCTAAGTTTGATGCGGTGATTCTATAAATCATAAAGAAATCCTGAATGAAGAGAACCTAAAGCAATTAGCAACTATAGTTACTTAACAAACTTAAAATCTTTATCAAGAATAATTACCTTAGGCTCTGGCTGAATGCTTTCAAAATACTTAATAAGAACAAAAAAGAATAAGCCAATAACTAACGTGCCTATAATTAAATTCCGATGGCGTTTTTGAGAAGACAAGTCATAAGGGCCTACCATTTCGTCGTTAAATTCACCTTTAAAGCCTTTAAGAGCCCAGCAAACAAATGCGCCAGTAGCAATAACTATAAACCCAATTACAGTAGGCATCCGTTATCAACTATAGTTATAGTTCCTTAAAACAAGCGACAAGCAACAATTACTTCCCTTCCTGCCACTTCAGCGTGTTCAGCATGTGAATTACATCATGCTTTATGAATTCGATAACGGGAGAAAGAGAGTCATTTTGAGTAGCAGTACGGAAGTATAATGCGCCACGCAGGAAATGTTTGGTAGAGTCAGTTACATAGAACTGGAACTGGCTTGGGACTTCACCTTCGAGCTCGAATACCGAGGCCATGTCGCCGGTTGGGGTTTTTACTTCGGTCTCTTCAATAGAGTAGGCTTTTATCTGGTGTTTGCCGGTTAGTTTGCGGGCATCTTCTACCAGGTCGTTTAGTATTTTATCGCTGCCTTGTATGTCTTTGTACGTTAGCTGCACATCGGCGCCAAGGCTTGGGTAAATAATGTGCAGCCAGTGGGGCTGGGCTATCCGCGACGAATCAGGGCGAACCTTGGCGTTGCTCGAATACTCAAAACTATAAGGGTGTTGTGCATTGAGGGGCTGGTATGTTTGTGCCGGAAGATCGATTCGGTTATAGCCTTTGGGTTTTGGGGTATATTCTGTTCCACAGGAAACAATGGCAAGCGCCAGGGCAACCCATAACCCTACTTGTAACTTAGCTGACTTTGTGGTAACGTTTTTTTTTGCTTCCGACATTTATTTTTACTCGTTTTACGCGTTTGCTGTCCGCAGACTCTATCGTGAAATGGAAATGGCCGTAGTTTATAGTTTCGCCAACCCTCGGAATACGTGAGAAAAGCGAGAGCATCAGCCCGGCCACAGACTCAGAATCTCCTTTTACTTCATCAAAAGCATCGAAAGGCACTTCGGTTATTTTACAAAAGTCGTGCAGCGATGTCTTTGCATCAAAGATAAAGGTATTTTTATCTAACTGGGAGTAGATGATCTCATCGTTGTCAAACTCATCGGTTATCTCGCCTACAATCTCCTCCACTATATCTTCCAGGGTAAGCAAACCGGTGGTTGCACCAAATTCATTCAGAACGATGGCCATATGCACGTGCTTGTCCTTAAAATCCTGGAAAAGATCTGCAATGCGTTTGTTGTCCGGCACAAAGAATGGTTCGCGAAGCAGTTCTTGCCACTTAAATTCAGGGCCTTTGTTTATATGCGGTAACAGGTCCTTAACGTAAAGTATGCCTTCTATCTTATCAGTAGTTACACTATAAACCGGCACCCGCGAATAACCCCATTTTGTTATTTCAGGAAGTAACTCGGGTAACGTAAGGGTGGTCTTAAAAGCGACTATATCTACTCGCGGACGCATTATCTGTCTGACAGTAATGGAACCAAAGTTTACTACGCCACGCAGGATCCTGCGTTCTTCCGGAGAGGTGTCTTCGTTGGTAAGGGCGATATCCAGACTGTTTTTCAGCTCCTTCATGGTATGTTTGTAGCTGCGGGTACCATAGCGGGTTTCTATAGTGTTGCCAATACTCATAAGCAGCTTTGCAAACGGCTGCACAAAGGGCTTTAGAGCAGTTAAACCCGGAGCGGCACGTCTTGCTATAGTTAATGGCCTTTTGTGAGCATAAACTTTTGGCAGAACTTCACCAAAAAAAACGATCAGAAAAGTAGCAAACAGCATACAGCCTGCAAACTCAACTATACCCAGTTTACCAAACAGCAACCAGGCAATGTAAGCAAACAGGGTAATAATACTTACATTAATAGCATTGTTGATGATAAGAATGTGCGTGAGCAATTGGCGCGGGTCATCCAGCAAAGCAACAATGCGCTTATCGGTAGGGTGGGTACTTGATTTAAGCTTATCCAGGTCCTGCTCCTGCAAAGAAAAAAATGCTGCTTCCGCCCCTGAAGCAAGGGCAGAAAGCAGCAAAAGGATAGTACAGCCAAGTATAGCTGTTATGTATTCAATCCTGAGTAAAGCAGACGTGTTTTGGAATAACTGCAGTAAACTATAACTCAGGGGGTCTCCAGGATCTATACTTCCCAAAATTCAAATGTTTAGTTAAACAAGGATTAGAACGGCAGGTCGTCTGGCTCGTCGTTCTGTGCTACACCGGCAGGGGCCGTTGCAGCTCCGGCGTTATAGTTGCTACCCGCTGAAGAAGTTGCTGCACTTCCCTGGAAGTTTCCGCCTTCTGATGAGCCACCTTCACCACGCGTTAACATGGTCATGTTATCGGCTACAATTTCTGTAGAGTAACGCTGGTTTCCTTCTTTGTCCTGGTATTGGCTTGTTCGGATCTTGCCTTCAATAAAAACAGACTGACCTTTGCGCAGATACTTTTCTGCTACCTCGGCCAGGCCGCGCCATAACACGATGTTATGCCATTCGGTTTTCTCCTGTTTTTGACCGCTTTTATCCTTAAAGGTTTCGGAGGTTGCTAAAGGGAAGCGGGCTACAGCCACACCACCTTCTAAATGACGTACTTCAGGGTCTTTGCCCAGGTTTCCGATCAGGATTACTTTGTTTACACTTGCCATGTCTCTTTAAGTTTAAATAGTTAATTAATTGGGCTACTCCGACAACCTAGCCGGAGGCAATATGGCTTACTGAACTACAAATTTAGTGTTTAAAAAGTTCAGTTTATAAACTTACTAAAATCCTGGCATCTTTCAAATAGTTGCTGATCAAAACCGGCTTCGGAAGTTCATCTATTTTTTCGGGTGTATGCAGCGCTAATCTCGTTTCCTGTTCTACTGTGTCTTTCAGCCTGATGTCCAGCTTTATAAGGTAAAATTTAGCAGTTATTTTCTGATGGCTGAGAATGTGTTTATACTCTTTTCGGGGTGGTGTTAAATGCTCCGCCTGTACAGGGATGCCAGCTGCATTCAGCTCTTTAAGCAAGGGTTCGGTGAGGAGTTCTTTGGCGGTGCTCTCGTGCAGGTAAAAGTCGTAAAGGCCCTGCCAGATGTCGCCTTCCAGGCGTTTGCGCATATAGTACTGGCCCTGCCACTCAAAAATCAGGTAGTGAAAGTAACGTGGCCGTGCCGCTTTGGCTTTCGATTTTACTGGTAGTTCCTGCACCAGGCCATGTGTAAACGCAAAACAGGATTGCTGGAACGGGCAAAACAGGCAGTCGGGCATAATGGGTGTGCACTGTATGGCACCAAACTCCATGATCGCCTGGTTATAGGTGTCCGGCTCATTGGCTGGAACCAACTGGTCGGCCTGCTCCTGGAAAATTTTACGGGATGACGGCACTGCAATATCTTCAGAAATACCAAACACACGAGAAAGCACTCTGAATACGTTACCATCCAGCACGGCTACCTGTTCTTTAATGGCAAAAGCAGCAATGGCCGCGGCCGTATAGTTGCCAACTCCTTTTAGTTTCAGTAGTTCGCTATAGTTGCCGGGGAAGTTACCGTCGTATTCCTGTACAATTTGTTTGGCGGTATGGTGCATGTTGCGGGCCCGGGAGTAGTACCCAAGTCCCTGCCATAGTCTTAGTACTTCGTCTTCGGGAGCAGCGGCAAGGTCCTGTACGGTGGGGTATGTTTCTGTAAATTTCAGGTAATAAGGCAGCCCCTGGTTTACGCGCGTTTGCTGCAGTATAACCTCTGATAACCAGATATGATAGGGGGTGGTGGTAGCACGCCACGGTAAATTTCTTTTGTTCCGGTTATACCAGCTTATCAGCGTTTGGGAGAAATAGGAGGGGGTATTTGTCATATGTAATCAGGAGCTGCGTGGGATTGTAGAACTGATAAAGTTATAGTTTTGTTCTGATGCCTCAGGCAAATTGCAAGTATTGAAATAACTATAGTTGTGCAACGTGGGCCCGGGAAATTTATATTGTACCTTTGTAACGAACTGAGTAGATGGGCTTAAGAATTAGGAATTTATAGTTAATAATTTAAGCATAAAACTTTTACATCTCGAAAAGTAAAATTACCTTTGTGCCCCGAAAATAACGGACTTGGTGCAATTGTTACCACTCAATATTGGAAATTTATCATATTTTATAATTCATAAAACTCAAGAAAGTGACTAAAGCAGAAGTAATATCAGAAATTGCTGATAAAACAGGGATTGATAAGGCTGATGTTCAATCTACCATCGAGGCTTTTTTCAAAGTAGTGAAAGACTCAATGGCAGATGGTAACAACATCTACGTGAGAGGTTTTGGAAGCTTTGTAAATAAGAAGCGCGCCAAAAAAGTAGCTCGTAACATCTCTAAAAATACGTCTATTATTATTGATGAGCACTTTATTCCTAGCTTTAAGCCGTCTAAAACCTTCATCGCGAAGATTAAGAACAGCAAAAAGATCAAAGAACTGGCTCATTCTTAATTCTTTCGTATCTTTGCCGTCTGATTTTGCTATTCTTTACTTAACAGCTACTCGTTTTTAAACATGACACGCAACCAGATTATATTAGTTATTGTGGCGATTGCCTTAGTGGCAGGTATATTCTTTCTGCCTAAAGTAGTTGTTAATGATGATGATAAAGAGAATCTGGCGAAGAACGATACAGAAACTGCTATGCCGGAAGGCCACTCAGCTGATGATGGCCACGGGCATGGCGAAGAAGCTGCTGCCAGTGCTGACCCGCATGCAACTACTGCAACACCGGAGCAAATGATGGAGCTGGCTACAGTTAGAGCCCGCTACAACAAAGCAACCGACAAGCAGCAGCGCACATTGCTGGCAACAGAACTGGCAGAGGCTTATACAGCAGTAGCTAAATTCGACAGTGCAGGTTATTATTTCGAGACAGTAGCGGAAGCCAGACCAGGCGAACGCATTTTCAAGAAAGCCGGTGATAGCTACTTCAGTGCTTTTACCTACGCCGCTACGCAGGAACGCGCAGCAGAAATGGGAGCGAAAGCCCGTACCATGTACGAAAAAGTACTGAAGAACAACCCTGCTGACCTAGATGCAAAAACCAACGTAGCCATGACCTACATTGCAAGCGCAAGCCCAATGCAGGGTATTACAATGCTGCGCGAAGTAATTGCAACTGACCCGGATAATGAGAAGGCGCTTTTCAACTTAGGTATACTTTCTGTGCAGACCAAGCAGTACGATAAGGCGCTTGGCCACTTTGAGAAGCTGGTTGAAGTAAATCCTGAGCATGTGGAAGGCAACTTCTACCTGGCTGTATCGCTGGCAGAGACTGGCCAGAACGAAAGAGCAAAGACCTTGTTTAACAAGGTAAAGACAATGAAAGACGACCCGGCGCTGGCAGCCTCAGTTGATGAGTACCTGGCCCGACTTAAATAGTATTAAAGAAATTATTCACAAATACAAAACTTCAAGACTATGCCTTGCGGAAAGAAAAGAAAAAGACATAAGATCGCTACACACAAAAGAAAGAAGCGCCTAAGAAAGAACAGACACAAGAAGAAGTAATTTCTTCTGCGTTTTAGGGAGCCCACTTTGCTACCGCACTGTGGGCTTTGGTCTATACATCCACCAAATCTTTGAGAGAAATTGAGTAATGAACTAATTATCAATTCTACTCAGGATGGAGAACGCATTGCGCTATTACAGGACAAACGCCTTGTAGAATACCACTACGAGAAGAAAGATACCAACTATATTGTTGGCGATATCTTTCTGGGTACTGTAAAAAAGGTAATGCCAGGCCTGAATGCTGCCTTTATTGACATTGGTTACCAGAAAGATGCTTTCCTGCATTACCATGACCTGGGTGCCAACATCAAAACACTTAACAAATTTGTTAAGGTAGCACAGACTCAGAAGAACGCGTCGCCTAAACTAAACCAGTTAAAATTTGAGCCTGAAATAGACAAACTGGGCAAAATAGCTGATGTACTTAAAAAAGGACAGCAGCTGTTAGTTCAGATTGTAAAAGAACCTATTTCTACTAAAGGTCCACGCTTATCCTGTGAGATTTCTCTTGCAGGGCGATATTTGGTACTCGTGCCGTTTTCAAACACGGTAAGTGTATCTAAAAAGATCGTAAGCAAAGATGAGCGCACCCGTTTAAAACGCCTGATCACTTCGATCAAGCCGGAGAACTTTGGAGTGATCATCCGCACGGTGGCCGAAGGGCGTGATGTGGCAGAACTCGACAGAGATATGCGCAACATGCTTACAAACTGGGAAGAGGGGTTTAATACGCTGAAAACAGCGAAACCTTGTGATAAAGTTATAGGTGAGCTTGGCCGTTCTTCTTCCATTTTGAGGGATTTGCTAAACGAAAGTTTTGACAACATAGTAGTAGACGATGTCCAGCTCTATGATGAGATCAGAACATACATCGGCAGTATTGCACCGGATAAGTTAAAGATCCTGAAGCAGTACACCGGCAAAACCAAGACCTTTGAACACTTTCACATCGAGAAGCAGCTGAAGGCTGCTTTTGGCAAAACGGTAACTATACCAGGCGGCGGATACCTGGTAATTGAACACACCGAAGCGCTGCATGTAATAGATGTGAACAGTGGGAATAAATCTAATACCGAAACCGATCAGGAGGCCACGGCTCTGAACGTGAACATGATGGCAGCCCGCGAAGTGGCACGCCAGTTACGTCTCCGGGATATAGGTGGTATCATTGTAATTGACTTCATTGATATGAAGTCGCCGGAAAACCGCCAGAAAGTATTTGAGGTTGTAAAAGAAGAACTAAGAACAGACCGTTCGAAGTCTACAGTTCTGCCAATCTCTAAATTCGGCCTGATGCAGATAACGCGACAGCGTGTGAGGCCGGAGCAAAATATTATAACAGGTGAAGTTTGCCCTACATGCGGCGGCACCGGAAAAATAACGGCCAGTATACTGGTTACCGATGAAATTGAAGCAGCTGTAGACGACCTGCTAGTAAGCCACAACCAGAAGGGACTGACCATTTATGTACATCCGTTTGTGTATGATTATTACACAAAAGGCATCGTATCTAAGCAAATGAAATGGTTCTTTAAATACTTCAGGTGGGTGAGCCTGGTAAAAGATACTTCGTTAGGCATTACAGACTTTAAAGTGATGGATGACCGCGGCGAAGATATTGAATTGCGCACTGCCTTCGCAGAGGAACTGGAAGTGCCTGAAAAAGATGATTAATTTATAAAACAAAATAGCCGCCCCGAAATGTTCGGGGCGGCTATTTTGTTTTATAGTTGCCGAAGCGGATAAATTGCTGTTTCGTACATCTGTGTCCGAGACTTTGCCTGCTGCGGACATCCTTACCCGCGTCAAAGGGGGGCTGATCTATGAGGGCCTGGAAGTACCCGGCAGAGTACTTTCGTTTCATTCTCCTTTTTTGTGTCATCCTGTAAGGATCCTGGTGGCAAGTAGCATAGCCAACCTCCCTTCAAACAGGTTTCTTTACAGAATGACAGTAAATTTCAAGGAGTTTGATGAGAATGAAATGGCCCTGCCTGGCAGAGTACTTTCGGACCTGGAAATCAGAAAGAGCATAGAGATTAATTTATAAGAAAATAGCCGCTCCGAACAATTCGGAGCGGCTATTTTGTATTATGGTTGGTAACTATAGTTTAGAACTTCACGCCTACATCTATCGATACCCCGTTGTTCTTGAGCGAGATGTTCTTGTCGCCAAGTTTATCGCTATAGTATTTGTTATCTATATCAGACAAGCCACGGTGGTAAGTTAAGCCGGCAAATAGCTTGGTGCTTTCACCAAACTGAAACTCGGTACCGCCACCCAGCATTACATCGGCCTCAAAAATATTAAAGCGCTTGGCTGTTTTTTCGCTGTTGATCACTTTCTTGTCGTTTACCTTGGCTGCTACTTTGGTATTTAGCGAGCCTCCCACCTGGAAATATAAAATAGTAGCCGGGGCTATTTCGTTGGTAAAGAGCTTAAGGGTTAGCGGCAATTCTATATACTGCACAGCAATATCATCTTTACCGGCTATAGTTGTAGTTGTGCCGTCGTTCTCGCTTCTGGTATAGTTATAGCTTATCTCGCTGCCTTTGCTGCGGTAAACCAAACCAGTACTGAAGGCATAATTCTGAGCGAAAAAGTAATCAGCGATAACACCCACTCCGAGGCGCAGGTTGTTGTTCTCTTTTTCAAAGTTATACTTGTCTTCAGCAATAAACCGGTTGCTCGATATGGTAGGTGAAACCATCAGTCCGATCTCGATCTGTGCAGAAGCACCGTAGCCAAAACCTAGAAAGAGCAATAAAAGTGTTAGTTTCTTCATTTGAATAAGTGTTTGTGATATTCGTGTTACCTTAGTACGTAGGAACCTTCTATTTTTGTACAAAAATAAACAGTTATGTCATATAGATTAGTATATATAGCCATAGTTCTTTTTTTAGCCAGCTGTAGTAAGAAAGGTTGCGACTTACCTGACGAGATTGAACGCATTCCTGTTGATGTGAAAATTGACCGGCTGGAGAAAGATTTTTTTACGATTGACAGCGAAGAACAGGTCAGAAGTTTCCTGAAAGAGCAACCGCTTTTTGCTGAGAAGTTCCTGCAGCAGAGCCAGTATCCGCATGATTCCATTCTTGTAAACTCATTGCTTGGGATGGCTACCAACCCTTCGCTGGACTCTTTGGCGCAGCAGGCAATCGAGAAGTTTGGCGATATGAAGGAAGAAAAAAAACAGCTGGAGACCGCATTTAAAGTTATCAAATTTTATTACCCTGATTTTGTAGTACCTGAAGTAAAAACCTTTGTATCAGGCTTGGGCCAGGATTTGCTGGTATCGGATAGTTTAATGGTTTTCGGGATAGACTTTTTTATTGGCAAAGATGCGTTGTACCGCCCGGATGCTTATGAATACATTCTGAAACGGTATGAGCGCCCGAACATGGTGCCGGCAGCTTTGCTTCTGCTATCTAACAAATACAATAAAGCTGATTTTTTAGACAGGTCTATGCTTTCGGAAATGATAAATGCCGGGAAGGCGTATTACTTTGTACAAACTGTAATGCCCTGCACTCCGGACTCAACTATAATTGGCTATAGCGGGCAGCAGCTGGCAGATGTGCACCATAACGAAGGGCGTATCTGGGCGCATTTTATTGAGAAGAGCCTGCTGTATGAAAAGAACCCTTTCCTGGTAAAGAAGTACATTGGCGAGCGCCCTAACACCCCGGAAATTGACAGCACTGCACCTGGCAGGTTGGGGACCTGGGTAGGCTGGCAGATCGTGCGCAAGTACATGGAGCGTAACCCTAAAGTAACGCTGCCGGAGCTTATGGCCGATACAGACTTTAAAAAGATATTTGCCGAATCGAAATATAAACCTGAGAAGCGCTAACTGCTTTACCTGCTCCATTAATGCACATCACCATTTTACACCAGCACCACGCCAGCCCGGATTGCCCGGCTACGTGCAGGCAATATTCTTTTATGGAGAAGCTGGCCCGGCGGCATAAAATTACGCTGGTGGCTACCAATGCCTGGCGTATACTGCAGGTGACGCATACCTATAGTTGGGTGCCCAAAGGTGTAGAGCTAAAAGAGTGTACCGTAGCGTATGCCAACAAAATGGGCGTGGTAATGCGGATGCTGTCGTTTGTTGGGTTTGCAGCCTGCGCATTTTATAAGCTGATGCGCCTGAAAAAACCTGATGTGCTGTGGGCGGTGTCGGTGCCTTTGTCGGTGCCTTTTGTGGTGGCGCAGGTTGCCAGGTTACGCAATGTGCCGTGGGTTTTTGAAGTGCAGGACCTGTGGCCATGCTTCCCGATCGAGATGGGAGCCGTACGGTATAAGTGGGTGCAGCGCCTGCTTTATAAAATGGAGTACAGCCTGTATAAAAGTGCGGCACATATTATCACACTCTCCCCGGACATGACGGCTTATGTTGTGGCGAAAGGCATAGATCCGGCTAAAGTTACCACCGTACTTAACGGAACCGACATTGAGAAAGCAGCTGCTATAAACGACGCTGATGTTGAGATGATCCAGGTAAACTATAAGCTAAATGGCAAGCAGGTGGTTTTGTATGCTGGAACTTATGGCCGCGCCAACGATATCCCAACTATAATGCAGGCGGTAGAACTGCTGGCAAAAGAACCAACTATAGTTTTTGTGTTAACCGGAACCGGCTATTACGAACCGCAGCTACAAGAACTGGCGCAGCGCGTGCCTAATTTGCTGCTGCTGCCACCGCAATCCCGCGACCAGGTATTTGGCTTGTTTAAGTTAGCTGATCTGTCGTTGGTTACTTTTAATGATCTGCCTGTGCTGAAGTCTAATTCTCCAGCCAAGTTTTATGACAGCCTTGCCTGTGGTACCCCGGTCATAGTTACCAACCCCGGCTGGACCAAAACTTTTGTGGAGAACTATAGCTGCGGCTGGTACACGCCGGCTGAGCAGCCTGCTGCATTAGCTCAAACTATAAAACAGGTTTTAGGAGATAAGCCGACATTAAAAGAAGCTGGCTGTAATGGCGCAACTATAGCGCGAGAACTTTTCGACAGGAGGGAATTGGTAAAGGATGTGGAAGCCATACTCAATAACGTAGCAAAGCGGTAGTTCTATTTCTTCAACAACTCTCTAAAAGATTCTTTCCCAATGGGTAGCCGCTTTAAGTTGTTGATGAGCAGCAATGCTCTGTCAATCCGAAGCTGGCTGTTTTTAACGCCGGCTACATAATACAGGATATAGCGTTGCTTGCCGGGCGGCAGCAGATCAAAACGACGTTTGGCTTCGTCATCCTGGCTAAAAATCTCGGCTAACTCTTCCGGTGTTTCCATTCCAAATTCGCTTTCGTCGGGCTCCAGTTTTACCTGTACTTCATCGCCACGCTGCAAACCAAGTTGTTTCAGTCGTTTGTTATTGATGCTGATATAGCCACTGCCTCCACCTAACGCCACCAACCCACCCTGGAAAGTAAGTTTATCATTTATAGTACAAAGCACGCGCACTTTAAATTTGCCACCCAACTGTTCTATTACTTTGGCTGGCACTTCCATGTAATGCCCCGGCAGGTGCGGCAGCTTGTTGATGCAGGCTCTATAGTTTATAAGTGGGTGCATTTTTACAGAGCAGGGGCTATAGTTTAATAATTTCTAAATAAGGCTGGTGCGATCTTGTGGCTCGTACTTTTATAGGTCTGTAAGAGAAAGTGAGTACGAGCTACAAGCCCGTACCAGCGGAGGCAATTGAAAGGATATACAGCCTTACTTTAGCCTATAGTCTTTAGGAATTTCAAAAAGAGACTTATCCAACTTAGCAGGATTAACCTCCACAGCAGAAATGACAAGTTCAGGAGAACCATCTTGGGAAAGCACTTCTACTTTCAGGGTTACGCCGTCAAAAGTACCATTTTTGATTAACGTGTTTTGGTAGCCAAATAACTGGGCCAGGAGCGGATAATTTGCTACTTTTAGGCCTTTTGCAGTCCATACGTAACTCGTTTTGTCGACCCCGTCGATAAATGCCCGTTGTATAACTTTGTACTTCCTGCAAGCATACCCAAGCACAGAGTCCTGTTCATGCACAAGGGTAATTTCTTTAGGAGCATACCCCTGCATCACGGGCTCCATTCCTAGGGAGGTTGCTGTATAGGTTGAATTGTTGACGTTGAATCTGGTGGAGTCTGCTGTGTTCACAACAATGTCTCCAGCCCTGTGCATAGCGGGTGATCCTTCCAAGACGCTATACTTGTACCATGTGTTTTTAAATAATGCTTCTGTCTTACTAAGCGTCTTGCCAGGCACCATAACACCATAGCCATTTTTCTCCAGCTGTGTGTAAATGACTTTTCCTTCGAAATAAACAGAATCCTGCCCTCTACATAGGGTAGCCAAAGATAAAAAGACAAGAATGATTGTCAGCAGTTTCATTTTTTTCTATTGTATCTAAATCTTTATTGAGTTAGTTTGTTAAGATATTGATTTCCACTCTTCTATTCTTTGCTCTACCTGCTTCAGTTCGGTTAGATGTTTTCGGGTTCAGTTCTCCCATGCCTTTTGCTGTTATTCTATCAAGAGCAATGCCCTTCCCCACTATATAGGCCATTACAGCCATCGCCCTTTTCTCAGAAAGTCTTTGGTTTCGGTTTTCATTGCCAACATCGTCAGTGTAGCCAGTAATCAGGATGGCAGAGGCAGGATGCTCTTTGAGAAAATCAATCAGCTTGTCGAGCATAGGAAAAGCACCCGCCTGTAATTCGTGGCTGTTGAAAGCGAAGCCTGTCTCTTCTATCGAAAAAGTTCCTTCGAATGATTCTGTCGCTAAGTCAGGAGTAACTGAAGGCGTCGGAATAAAGGAAGGCTCTGTCTCTGCTTCTTCCAAGGGAATGATACGAACGTTGTCATAGCAGTAATAAACACCTTTGGTGTAGCCTGTAAGACTTGCAAGTTCTGTTTTGTTAGCTACAGCAAAATTACTGATAGTTAGATATCGTTCTCCTCCCCTGGCCGTATAGGTTCCTGTTACCCTTACCCACTCATCTCTGGAAGAGATCAGGGGATAAGCTATTGATTTAAGGGAAACATATGGGGTTTGGTAAGCGAATGGCGGTTCAGACTGTTTGAATTCTGTTCTGGTTAAAGCAACAGAAACCTCTGAGATTGCTTCTTCCACCGCAGTACTTTTAATGACATACAGGCTTATCTGGTAATTCTTCCTGCGCCGTAGTGGCTCCACAAGCTCAACCTGTGTTACCTCACTCCAATTGCTGTTAAACCACTGGCAGAGGCACACTTCCCCAAACGCAATATTCAGGAGCTTTTGAGGACTTCCCTCTGGATTTAAAATTGGATTAGCAAACGGGGATTTTGCAGGTATACGATTGTCTTGGGAGGTAATATCAGGGGTGCCTGCAACAATTTTCCAACCATCTACCGAGCCTCTGAAATCTTCTAAACTTGGATTCCGAACCAAATTCTGTCCTAAAACGCTGTTTGTAGCAAGGAGTAGCAGTATTGCTAAAAGTAGCTTCTTCATCATTTGTTTATAATTGCTAAAACTAGTTTTTAAGCAGAATATACTTAACAATATAGCCTAAAAACCATATACCAACAAAAAAGCCCGCCGCAACTATAGTTACAACAGGCTTTTATAGTTTATAAACTCAGCTCTTAAATTCCGCCCAATTTATTCTCCGGGTCGTCGGGTATGTTGGGGAAGTTTTTCTGGAAGAAGGCGCAGAAATGGGTGAGGGGGCATTCTTCGCATTTAGGGCGGCGCGCAATGCAGATGTAACGGCCATGAAGTATAAGCCAGTGGTGTGCTTTGGCAATCAGTTCTTCGGGCAGGTTACTTACCAGTTCGCGTTCAACTTCCAGTGGTGTTTTCGCTTTTTTATCTACCAACCCTAAGCGCTTGCTTACCCGGAACACGTGCGTATCTACGGCCATGGCCGGTTGGTTCCAGATAACCGAAACGATGACATTGGCTGTTTTACGACCTACGCCGGGCAGCTTTACCAGTTCTTCCACGGTGCTGGGCACTTCGGAGTCAAACTGCTCTACCAGCATGCGGCCTAAACCTGCCAGGTGCTTCGCCTTGTTGTTCGGGTACGATATACTTCTGATGTACTCAAATATCTCTTCTGGAGCGGCAGCAGCCAGTGCCTCCGGGGTAGGGAAAGCTTCGAAAAGGGCAGGCGTAACCATGTTCACACGCTTATCAGTGCATTGCGCGCTCAGCACAACGGCCAGTATAAGCTCGTAGGGGTTGGTATATGCCAGTTCGGTTTCAGGCTCCGGAAAGTTATTTGTAAAATAATCGATCAGGAGCTTATAGCGTTCTTTCTTGCGCATAAAAAAAGTTTGCAGTCGGTTAAGACTGCAAACTTAAGCTTTTTGAGTAATTGAGGATGTTATTTATAGCACGGTCGCCCGGACTTCTGGACGCGCCGTCTAATAATCGTTGGATCAGCAGGAGATCGGAGCAGTCGTCGGCCAGCTCGTTATCGTGCATAAGTGCTACCTCCAGCTGTTTCCGGGCATCATCTGCCAACTCATTGTATACATACTGGATAAGCTCATTCTGAGTAGATGTTTTTATCATAAGCAATATTACCGTTTAGCATCTTCTTCCTGAGATTGATAAGCGCATAGCGCATACGTCCCAGAGCTGTGTTGATGCTCACACCGGTAGCGTCTGCTATCTCCTGGAAGCTCATGTCGGCGTAATGGCGCATCATAAGCACTTCCCGCTGCGA
This sequence comes from Pontibacter pudoricolor, assembly GCF_010092985.1. GTDB lineage: Bacteria > Bacteroidota > Bacteroidia > Cytophagales > Hymenobacteraceae > Pontibacter > Pontibacter pudoricolor. The sequence continues at coordinate 3,774,515 of NZ_CP048106.1, forward strand.
TTGTGGCAGCGTCTGGATCAGCTCGCGCAGGCGGGCAACGGTGTCTTCCTGTATCTGCAACGACTCGGCAGAGTCGGCGGCAAATGCAAGCGTGTTAAACACATTGCTTCCGTCTTCCAGCGTGATCATCGGGCTTCGCTTTTCTTTCCTGAAAAAGTCGATTGCCAGGTTATGGGCAATACGGCATATCCAGGACGAAAACTTGCCTTCTTCGTTATACCGTCCGCTCTTCATGGTGTGGATCGCTTTAATAAAAGCATCCTGCATGAGGTCTTCGGCCGTGTACGTGTCTTTAACGATCAAAACGATCGTTGTAAATACTTTGTTCTTGTGTCGGTTTACTAACTGTTCGAACGCATTCTCATTACCTGAGATGTAGAGCGAGACTAAAGCAGAGTCGCTCATCTGGGTAGTTGTATTCATCGTAAAGCTACATTAGTTTAACGTAGAGCTTTATATCATATTGTGCGTTTAAGGTTTTTGAACAGTTTTATTTAAGAATGGTAAATCAAATATATGTAATGCTTTTTGTTTGTGCAACAAGTGCAGAAGCATAAGCAATAAAAAACTTATCCTACGTTAGCTGAGCATCTCCTTTGCAAACAAAGGCATCAGATTTTTTGTAAAGATGTATACGTTGGTATAGTATAAAAGAGTATGAAATTAATTTAATTTATTTTTCCACATATAGTAACCTGCTGTATATTAATATATTAAATTTCAGATAATCTATAAAAGAGGACTGTAGCAGACTATAGTTCTTAATTGGTAGACGTATAAAAAAAGCCTGCGAAGCTGCAGTTATAGTTACAGCGTCGCAGGCTTTTCAGGTCCTGCATTCTTCCTGCAGATTTAAATTGCCTGGTAGTCTATCAACCCTAAGCGCATCTGGAAAACCTGGGCAATGCTTAGCGCTTTCTGTTTTATCTCTTCCGCTCTGGCGCCTTCAAAAAGCTCGTCAACGGTTTTTACAAACAACTCTACCCAGCGGGTAAAATGCTCTTTAGACAAAGGTAATCGCATGTGTTTCGGAAAAGGCTGCCCTTTGTAGGCCATGCTCCCAAAAAGCACCGTGCTCCAGAAATTATACATTAATGGCAGGTGGTGATCCCAGTCAATTTTGGCAAAGCCGTTAAAGATAGGGTCAAGCAGGTCGTCTTCGTTTACATGGTCATAAAACGTATCTACCAGCGCCTTTATATCATCTTCGTTTTCTATGTCCCGCTTCATTACAGCTCTTTTCTCAGTCAATACTTTTCTACGATGCAAGTATAGACTATAAGCCACAGTCATAAAATGACATTGATCAGTATCAGGAAATTAGTGAGTTATGGTTTGGGGGTACCCCTTCCAAACCTTCCCCTTTTATCGAGGGCCCTACTCCCAAAACAGGGGAATGAGCCCTGCTATTGTTCTATAGTTTATCTTTTGTCATTTCGACCTTTGGGAGAAATCTGGGTTCTATAGTTGGCTATAGTTGCAACCTGAATCAAGTCATCTTTCCATAGCCTTCTTTAATCCTGGGAGCTTTACTTGCCTATCGTTCTATAGTTGGCTTTGGTGCCCTCGTGGCCGGGAGGCCCCGTCTTCGGGCATCGCGCGGTGTACATTTCCTTTGCTCGTTCCTCGCAATGCCTGACGGCACCGGAAATCTACAAGGCGCTCAACCCAAAGACTGCGATCAGTTCGATAGCTAACTTTATAGTTGCTTGGAGGAACTATAGTTGCATCGCTTTATCGTGGCTATAGTTCCGTAGGGACAGGTCGCGACCTGTCCGATCTTAGGCTGTAACTATAGAACTATAGAGGTGACTGTAGCTAAGGTAAAAAGTCCCCCTTTGAAGGGGGCAGGGGATGACAAACGGAAACTATAGAACTGTAACTACCAACTATAACCATAGCCAAAATTCCCCTCCTCGGAGGGGCAGGGGTGGGTTAAAACAGCAGCTATAAAACGAAAACATCAACTAAAGCAGTAGCCTAATCCTGTCAATCCATTAAATCTCACTTAATCCCGGTTCAAACAATGCCTCGTTCCTACCATGCCAGGTGAGTCAGGAGACGCAACACCATTCTAAGTCACGAGCGAGGACGCTCGCACCAGCAATACCAACTATAGAACTATGACTTTTACAAAACTCCTCTCCTGTTTTGGGGGTAGGGGGCCTCTTCAAAAGGAGAGGGTTGGGGGAGGGAAATCAAAACCTCAACTATGGAGCAACAAAAAACCTTCGCTGGAACCAGGTCCGGCAAAGGTTTTCTGAAGTATTCGGTATGTAAAGTTTTATCCTCTGTCGTATTTCTTTAAACGGTTCAGTATAAGTAAAATGCGTCGGTTAATTTCTCGTTCTTCCACTGGTTTGCACTGCGCCGAAATATCGCATGGCTTCTGCAGTTTTTGTTCCAGTGCTTTCAGGTGGTCCAGGTAGCACTCTAAGGTAGTGCACGAAACGTTTTTTAATGAGTCTTTTTGGGTGTCAGCTATGCCGTTCTTTAAATTTATAGCTTTGGCAATTTCTGCATTTATCAGCTTAGTTACGTCTGTACTTGTCGTAATTTCCTGCTGGTACACCTTCTTCTCAATGTTTCCCAATAAACTTTTGATGTCCAGTAATTCCATAGTGTCAATATCTAATAGTAAAAAAATCTTTAAAGCGTATGCTTCCGCGCTCCACAAGGTACAGGACCGGAGCATACTGATTAAACCGTAAAGGCAATGTTTATAATAAGATAATTTGCGTGCGCTAATCGTTACACAACTATAACAGAAATGCAGTGCAGGCGCACATGTCGAAGGACAGTCGGGATTTGCTGAGGAAAAAATACCCCGTCCTCTAAAAAGTTATACTTCTAAGATAACCACTGTGTTACAGTAATATGGATAAAAAATCGATACTACACGTGTAATTGTTGTAAGGCGCTGGAAATCAAACGGGTATATTTAAGGCGTGTTCTGGGGGCTCTCTTAACTATTATTTAACCTTAAACTTTAGTTTAAATTTGAATATTGGAGGCAAAAAACAATACCCTGCAGTTAAAACAATTATCCTGCTGCTTACCTTTGTGACGTGCCATGCGCTGTAAACTATAAGGCTGGGTATAGTACAAAGGTTTTACAAACTATAGAATGAAAGATAAGAAGGGGTTGGGAACTATAAAACACGACCCGTACGCAGTGCTCAGGTTGCCTGAGTTCAGGTTATACATTTCGGCACGCTTATGCATTACGCTGGCCATGCAGATACAGGCCGTTATAGTTGGCTGGCAGATCTATGATATCACCAAAGACCCGCTATCGCTTGGCCTTATTGGGTTGGTTGAGGCTATTCCATCCATTATTGTATCATTGTATGCGGGTTATTTAGCCGATATGGTGCCGCGCAAAAAGATCATCATGGTTGTGATATCGATGCTGATGTTGTGCTCTGTGGCGCTGCTTTATTTTACCTTAGATATAAGCAATACAATTGCGCTGTTCGGGGTGCTGCCTATTTACGTGATCATTTTTATAAGTGGTATTGCACGTGGCTTTATGAATCCGGCCGTGTTTTCGTTTATGCCGCAGCTGGTAACGGGCAAACAACTATACGCCAACGCCATTACCTGGAGCAGTACAACGTGGCAGGCCGCATCGTTGGTTGGTCCGGCCATAGGAGGTTTGGTGTATGGCTTTTATGGCATTACAGCTGCCTATGCCACCGATGCCATACTGGTATTTTTATCGCTGGTGTCTTTTGCGCTGATCGGGGCTAAACCGTTGCCGGAAAATATTAATCCGCAGAACCTGAAGAAAAGCTTGCGCACTGGTATAAAGTTCGTATTTGGTAACCAGGTTATTCTTAATGCCATTTCGCTGGATATGTTTGCTGTGTTGTTTGGTGGAGCTGTAGCCTTACTTCCAATTTTTGCTTCTGATATTTTAAAGATTGGTCCCGAAGGTCTTGGGTTTTTGCGTGCAGCGCCAGCAGTAGGTTCTGTAATTATGGCTGTTTGGATGGCCTATTATCCGATAACTGTGCAGGCCGGCAAAAAAATGCTTTGGTGTGTTGCTGGTTTTGGCGTGAGTCTTATTTTATTCGGTTTCTCTACCAGCTTCTGGTTCTCGCTGGTAATGCTTATGCTAAGCGGTGCTTTCGATAGCATTAGTGTCATCATCCGCTCTACGCTTATTCACACGCTTACTCCCGAGTACATGAAAGGCCGTGTATCCTCGGTTAACAGTATTTTTGTGGGTTCGTCTAACGAGATCGGGGCATTCAGGGCAGGTGCCATGGCCAGCTGGCTGGGCGCGGTGCCGTCGGTTGTGCTGGGTGGTATGATTACCTTAGGTGTGGTAGGCGTTACCGCCTGGAAAGCAGACAAGCTCAGAACCCTGGACCTGGAACCGCAAACTGCCTGAGCATACCTATAAACTAAACTATAATTAAACAGAAACGGCACTACCATAAGGCAGTGCCGTTTTTATGCTACTTGCTTTCTGATTTCTGAGTTTCAGTGGTTGCTGCAGCTTTTTTGCTTTTGTGCGGGCGTCTGTTGCCATACGTGCCCTTTGTAATTTTGCCTTTTCTGGATTTTTTATCTCCTTTTCCCATAATTGGTTTAGTTAGTTAGCTGATGCATTCTAATACGGGGAATAGATGGCAGTAGGTTATAAGTTTAAACTATAGTTTCGTGGGCACCATTTATAGTTACTCCAGCAGTATGCGCTGGCGCACTACCTGTTTGCCTGTTGCCGCCGTCAGAAAAAACAAGCCTTTGTATTGTTTCAGATCAGCCATGGGCAGTTCCAGTAAATGGCGGTCGCTCCTTACAGTTTTAGAATACACTACCCTGCCGGTCATGTCTTTTAGTTGCACAAGGGTTTCGAGGTCAGCTGCGTTACTGATGGCGATATTACAATCCCCGTTAAGGCAGGGGTTTGGCACCAGTGCAATTTCTATAGTTTCAGATGCATCCCATGTAACAGCTATAGTATTAGAATAACTTGTGGTATTATCGAAGTCTACTTGCTTTAAGCGGTAATAGTTCAGGCCTTTCTGAGGAAGCTTATCCGTAAAACTATAGTTTGAAGTAACAGATGTTGTGCCGCGTCCCTGCACTATAGCTATCGTTTCATAAGTTTTGCCATTCCTGCTGCGTTCCACATCAAAATGACTGTTGTTAATTTCGCTGGCTGTTTCCCACTTCAGGCTAATGCCGCTTTCTGTAACTTTGCCTTTAAAGCTTGTTAGTTCAACTGGGAGGGGGGTAATATCTCCACACTCAGCATCTTCAGGTAGCCTGAGGGGTATTTGTTTATTTTGCCTTCCTGGTTCAACATATTCTATAGTCATAGTAAGGGTTCTGTCCTGCCCGGGAGAATCAAACGATTTAGCATTTACTTCTATAGTAGCCGATCCAATGATCTCTTCTTCATCTCCAATCTCTATAACTCCGCTACTGCCGTGACTGGGATTGAACCGGATTCTTTCGATTGCAGGACAATCATTCTCACCACCTTGGTTTATTTGATAGTCAACAGAGATTATGTATAAGTCTGGGGAGCCGGGCTGGAAAACTATTGAGACATAACCTATAGAAATACATGAACCATCGGTATAGTTACACGGAATAGGTTCTTCATTTCCTTGTGCGAATATCTTACCGGGGATCAAGCCAAAAAGTAGTAAGCTAATAAGGAATATTAAAGGAGTAAACTTTTTCATAGCGTGGGTATTTAGGTACAGTCTCACGTGGCATCAGCTGCATACCCGGCATAAATGGGTAACGAAGTATAATTGCTCTAAGGCAGAGGGTGGCACTAAGGCCGGCGTAGAGGAGGTGCGTTGCACGTACAACCAGGAGGGTAAAGTTGCCTGGCTTGCGGCTGCCAGGCAAAAACGTGTCAGGAAAATAATCTGTGGCACAGCCTTCAGCCATACATATGCAACGGCTATATACAGGTGTACGATTGCATTACCTTCACGTTAGATTTACATTGCCCTTTTTCGTGAAAATAAGTACAAATCAGGTGAATAACGTATAGCACTGCCCCGGGAAACATCTTAGTAAAAAGCTAAACCTTTTTAGTCTTGCTGCTGTTACAAAAAGATGCCTTAACCTGCTGTGATGCCAGATTTTCAATACCTATAGTTTGCATAAATTATAGGATAGGACTTACTGGATAAACTGCTTCAATAAGTAGGAGGGTATTCGTAACTTTACACAATTATTAAAAGAAAGAAAATGGCTGCAGCAACGGCATTTCCTGTTGCTGGCAAAGCTGGCGCTACTATGGCAATAACTCCCGACTACAACATCGACGAACTCGACGCACGTCAGAATATTATTATAAAAGGCGCACGTGTTCATAACCTTAAAAACCTGAGCGTGGCCCTGCCGCGCAATCAATTTATAGTTGTTACCGGCCTTTCCGGTTCCGGCAAGTCATCGCTCGCTTTTGATACGTTATATGCCGAAGGGCAGCGCATGTATGTGGAAAGCCTTAGCTCGTATGCCCGCCAGTTCCTGGGCCGTATGGATAAGCCCGATGTAGATTATATCAAAGGCATCAGCCCGGCCATAGCCATCGAGCAGAAGGTAAGTATAAAAAATAACCGCTCTACAGTAGGTACCAGCACCGAAATTTACGATTACCTGAAGCTGCTTTATGCGCGCATTGGCAAGACCATTTCTCCGGTTTCGGGTGAGGTAGTGAAAAAAGATACTGTAACAGACGTGGTAAACTTTGTTTTCTCTTTAGAAGATGAAGCCCGTGTGATGATACTGGCGCCGCTGTTGCAACACAAAGACCGTTCGCTGGCCAAAGAGCTTGACCTGTTGTTACAGAAAGGTTATTCCCGGATTTATGCCAACAGCGAAGTTTACTTTATAGAAGAGCTGCTGGAGCAGAAAAAGCCCAATCTTGGCAAAGAAGTTTATATCCTTATCGACCGTGCTGTTATCTATAAATCAGACGAAGACCTGCAGTTCAGGATCGCTGACTCGGTGCAGACTGCTTTCTATGAAGGAAATGGCGAATGCCGCGTAAAATATGGCGATGGCCAGGAACGTGTGTTCTCCGATAAATTTGAGCTGGACGGGATGGTGTTTGAAGAGCCGTCAGTTAACTTTTTCAGCTTTAACAACCCCTATGGTGCCTGCCAGACCTGCGAAGGTTTTGGCTCAGTGCTTGGCATAGATCCGGACCTGGTTATTCCTGATAAAAGCCTGACCGTGTACGAAGGTGCTATCGCGCCCTGGCGTTCCGATAAAATGAACGAATGGCTGCAGCCGCTGGTAAAAAACGGCATCCGCTTCGATTTTCCGATTCACCGCCCTTACAACGAGCTTACCGAAGCCGAGCAGGAATTGCTCTGGACGGGTAATAAGTATTTCGAAGGGTTAAACGATTTCTTCAGGCATATACAGGCACAGACGCATAAAATTCAGTACCGTGTTATGTTGTCGCGTTACCGTGGCCGCACTACCTGCCCTGAGTGCCGTGGTTCGCGTTTGCGTAAAGATGCCAGCTATGTAAAAGTAAATGGCAAAAGCATAACCGACCTGGTACTCATGCCAATTACACAGGTGCTTTCGTTTTTCAGGGACATCGAGCTTACAGAGCACGAGCGCAATGTAGCGGACAGGCTTGTAATTGAAGTTGCAAACAGATTAGGGTATTTAGAGCGGGTTGGCTTAGGTTATCTTACACTAAACCGGTTATCCAATACACTTTCCGGTGGCGAAAGCCAGCGTATTAATTTGGCGACATCATTGGGTAGTGCACTGGTTGGTTCTATGTACATCCTGGATGAGCCAAGTATAGGTTTGCACCCGAAAGACTCGGAACAACTGATCGGCGTGTTGCGCACACTACAGCAATTGGGCAATACCGTTATAGTGGTGGAGCACGAAGAAGAAATGATGCGTGCCGCAGATCAACTGATCGATATTGGTCCGGAAGCTGGTTCGGGTGGTGGTAACCTGATGTTTCAGGGGACTTTTGATGAACTTGCTGAGAGAGGAGATACTTACACAGCCAAATACCTGAGCGGCCGCATGGAAGTGCCGGTACCGGCGCAACGCCGTAAGTGGCGCAACGCTATCGAACTGATCGGGGCCCGCGAAAACAATCTGAAAAACCTGTCAGTAAAAGTGCCTCTGGGTGTGATGACCGTGGTAACCGGCGTGAGCGGTTCTGGCAAATCAACACTTATCAAGAAGATTCTGGCGCCAGCTATGCAAAAGCTCCATGGTTCATCTTCAGAGTCTACCGGAAAGTTTGATAAACTGGCCGGCGATTACAACAAGATCAGGCATGTAGAGTTCGTGGACCAGAACCCGATTGGTAAATCGTCGCGCTCTAACCCGGTAACGTATGTGAAAGCGTATGATGCGATCCGTACACTTTATGCCGATCAGCCTTTGGCCAAAGCCCGTGGGTTTAAGCCATCGCATTTCTCTTTTAACATTGAGGGCGGCCGTTGCGAAGTTTGCCAGGGCGAAGGACAGGTAAAAATAGAAATGCAGTTTATGGCCGATATTTACCTGACCTGCGAAAGCTGCCACGGACATCGCTTTAAACAAGATATTCTCGACATCAAGTATAAAGAGAAGACCATCTCCGAAGTACTGGACATGACCATTGCCGACAGCATCGACTTCTTTGCTGACCAGCCGAAGATCATCGAAAAAATGAGACCCCTCAATGATGTAGGTTTAGGTTATATCCGGTTAGGGCAGTCGAGTAATACCTTGTCGGGTGGTGAAGCACAGCGCGTAAAACTGGCATCGTTCCTAACAAAAGGAGCCCAGCCGCACCAGGAAGATATCCTGTTCATTTTTGATGAACCAAGTACCGGCCTTCACTTTCACGATATCAGCAAGCTGCTGACTTCTATAAATGCTTTAATTGAAAATGGCAATACAGTAGTCATCATCGAGCACAACATGGATATCATCAAATCCGCAGACTGGATCATAGACCTTGGCCCGGAAGGTGGTACGAATGGTGGCTACTTGTTATTTGAAGGTACCCCGGAAGAAATGGCGAAACTGGAAGATAACCACACTGCGCGTTTTCTGAAGGATAAACTATAGTTTGAACTATAACCATAACTGTAAAAAGCCGCAGTAACTATAGAGTTGCTGCGGCTTTTTGTTTTACCTCACCCCAACCCTCTCCTTTTGAAGAGGGCCCCTACCCCCAAAACAGGAGAGGGAGTTTTGTAAAAGTCATAATTCTATAGTTCGTATTGCTGGCGCGAGCGTCCTCGCTCGTGACTTTTTATAGTGTTGAGTCTCCTGACTCTACTGGCCGGCAGGGACAGGTATTGTCTGAACCGGGATTTACAGGATTAATGGATTCTCAGGATTAGGCTACTGCTTTAGTTGATGTTTTCGTTTTATAGTTACTGTTTTAACCCACCCCTGCCCCTCCCAAGATGGGAATCTCTGATGTTGCTATAGTTGAGGATATCGTTTTATGGTTTCCGTTTGTCATCCCCCTGCCCCCTTCAAAGGGGGACTTTTCTGCTACTGCTTTTTCAACTTGTCATTTCGACTAGCGGGAGAAATCTGAATTAGCTATAGTTACAGACCAAGATCGGACAGGTCGCGACCTGTCCCTACGGAACTATAGCCACGATCAAGCGATGCAACCATAGCCTTTCAATCAACTATAAGGTTAACTATCGAACTGATCGCAGTCTTTGGGTTGAGCGCCTTGTAGATTTCCGGTGCCGTTAGGCATTTCGAGGAACGAGCAAAGGAAATGTACACCGCGCGATGCCCGAAGGCGGGGCCTCCCGGCCGTGAGGGCACCAAAGCTAGCTATAGAACGATAGGTAAATAGAGCTCCCAGGATTAGAGGCAGCTATGAAAGAAAAGGCTTGGTTAAGGTAAGTAGAGACTATAACTATAGAATTCAGATTTCTCACTTTGTTCGAAATGACAAAAGAGAAACTATAGAACGATAGCAGGGCTCTTTCCCCTGTTTTGGGGGTAGGGGCCCTCGATAAAAGGGGAAGGATGGGAGGGGGTAAATCCAGAAACTATAGAACAATTAAGATCCCTCACAACTACGCCGGTTCTCTTTGACTCCCGTCTCAAGAATGCTCGAAATGACAAAGACTTATACACCATAAATTACTAACTTGCCGTAAAGCAGCGGAAGCTGTTAATCCAACTATACATTCATCATCAAACTATAAAACATGAGAAAACGAATTGTTGCCGGAAACTGGAAAATGAACAAGACCTACGAAGAAGCGCTGTCGCTTGTGTCGGAGATCGATAACATGGTGAAAGACGAAGTAACCGGCGATGTGACTGTAATTGTGGCACCTCCTTTCCCGTTCCTGCAAAGCGTGGGCAAACTTACCCAGGGCAACGACCTGATGCATTTGGCTGCCCAGAACGTGAGCGAGCACGAAAGTGGCGCTTATACTGGCGAAGTATCGGCAAGCATGCTGAAGTCGGTTGGTACGGAGTATGTGATTATCGGGCATAGCGAGCGCCGTATGTACCACCACGAAGATGCACAGACACTTTACAAAAAACTAAAAGCAACTATAGCGCAAGGCTTAAAACCAATCTTCTGCTGCGGCGAACCCCTTGAAGAACGTGACGCGGAGAATCATTTCGAGTATGTAGGCAAGCAGCTGCACGACAGCCTTTCGTACCTGAGCAACGAAGAGTTTGACCAGGTGGTAGTAGCCTATGAGCCAATCTGGGCGATAGGTACAGGGCGCACAGCCAGCAGCCAGCAGGCACAGGAAATGCACGCGTATATCCGTGAGCAATTATCTAAAATGTTTGATGCCGAAGCCGCTTTCAACTGCTCTATCCTATATGGTGGTAGTTGTAACCCGGGCAATGCCAAAGAATTATTCTCACAACCAGATGTAGACGGCGGACTTATCGGAGGAGCGTCGCTTAAATCAAGAGATTTTGCCGATATTATTAAATCGTTCTAATATTAAAATAGAAGGAACCAGAAAGGCTGCTAATACATTATGTTGGCAGCCTTTTTTGTTGCTGCAAATCGTTATCTTTGAGTAAAATGTGAGTTATGCCTATTGTTTTTACTTTCTGGCTGGCACTTCTGCCTTTTCTTAGTCCTGATGCTCCTGCTCCGGAACCTGCTATAGTTGGCAAGGATTATTGTAGAATTTACGGTTCTGTTTATCTGGAGCGCGATCCAAAGTATAAGAACAACGCCTCCCATACTGTTTTCCTGGGTGAGGAAGAAGCATTTGCCGATATGGTAGTGTACCGCGAGAACAATAAACTCTTTGCGGATGCTACAGCTGTTTGGTATATTACACCTAGCAAGGCGTTTGCAGATCACATTTTATATGTAACCGATAACCGAAACCTGGCAGATATAACCGTGCACTTTACAACTGTGCGCTCCTTTGCCGCTTGCCGCGAATAACATATACCATGGATTTTATAGAAGTAACTTTAAAAGTAAACGCTGATTTCGCAGATATATTTACTGCTGAGCTGGGAGAACTGGGCTTTAACGCCTTCGAAGAAAATGAAGACGGTTTTAGCGCCTACATAGACGAAGACCAATTTAGCCAGGAAGCGCTGGAGGAAGTAATAAACCGCTACGCAGAAATGGTGCAGGTAGAGCACGCTATCAAAAAAATAGAGCGCCAGAACTGGAACGAAGAATGGGAACGCAACTTTGAGCCTCTTTTTATCGGTGATAAAGTGTCTGTACGGGCCTCGTTCCACGAGAAACCAGCCAATGCAGTATACGACATCGTGATCAATCCGAAAATGTCGTTTGGAACGGGGCACCATGAAACTACCACCCTTATGATAGAAAACCAGCTGACACTGGATCACCAGGGCAAACGTGTGCTGGATATGGGTTGTGGTACCGGTATACTGGCGATAATGGCCGGCGAACTGGGTGCCTCAGAAATAGTAGCCGTTGAGATAGAAGACTGGACCGTAGAAAATGCCCGCGAAAATGCCGAGCTGAATGGTTATGCAACTATAGATGTGCGCCTAGGCGGTGCTGAAACTATAGATGGAGACCAGCCTTACGATATCATTCTTGCCAACATCAACCGCAATGTTTTGCTGGAAGATATGGCTGCTTATGTGGCTGTGCTAAAACCACAGGGCTACTTACTATTAAGCGGATTTTATACCGAAGACCTCCCGATGCTGCAGGAACGGGCAACCGAACTGGGGCTAACATACCTCTCGCACCGCGTAAAGAACAACTGGGTTTCCGCGATATTTAAGAACAGCTAACACCATAACAGTACTGCTATGAGGTACAAACTTTTACTCTTTCTGTTTTTATCCACAACAATTATAGCCCAGGCACAGAGCAAGTTCTCTAAAAAGCCGGACGAATTTATTGCCGAGGCTAAGGCGCTGATGGTTGCTGGTAAGTTACCCAATGCCGAACAGCTGAACAGCGAGCTCGACGCCATTTGGAACGGTGGTAAGCTAACCGACAAGCAAAAGGACCAGGTAATAGATATTTCGCAGCAGATGTATCGCAAGAAGATGCGCTCTAACCCGCATTTTTCTGATTTCTTTACCATGCTGGCGGCAGGTGTAAACAAACATAACCTGAGCGGAAACAGCCTGAACAACATGCTGGACGTGACAGCCAAGGCTGTTGACAGCGAAGACATGGCAGGTTTAGGAAATTTTCTGAACACAAGCAGGTTGTACCTCACCACCGGCCGTATCTTCCAAAAGCCTAACTATAGACTATATGCCACAGGCGGTAATTTTAGTTTTGTATACGAAGGCGCCAGTAAGAAAACGGACGATAAAGAAACTCAGGGCACAAGCGAGTGGGATAATATTTCGTGGGATGATGAAGTAAGCTCCGATGAAGAAAATATAGACGATGGGTGGGGTGCTCCTGTTGTAAAACCAAAATCTGAAGAGCAAAAGAAGGAAGAAGCTAAAAAGGCAGCACAACGCCGCAAAGAAAGCCGCAAGCAGATGTACATCCCGGCTCAGCCTGCTTTGTCCGGCCCTACGCTGAAGCTGGAAAGTGTTGACATTGTTTTTGCGACCAACTTCGATTCTACGGCTATCCATAAAACCAGCGGACAGCTAATGCTGGCAAAAGGCATTTTTGTAGGCGAAGGCGGTTCATACGACTGGGAAGCAGGCGGCAGTAAAGCTTCGGCTATTTTCAGGAAGTATAATTTTGATATCACCTTTGCCGGATTTAAAGCCCCGGATGTAACGCTTACTTACGATGCTGTTTTAGCCGCACCGGTAGAAGGTGCTTTTGAGTTCAGAAGTACAAAACGTGGTGCTAAGGGCGAAAAGATGTTCCCGCGGTTTGCCTCTTTTACGAACGATGCAAAAATTAAAAACCTGGGCGAAAGGATCAGGTATGTAGGCGGCTTCTCGCTGGCCGGCGACCTGATTGGCAGCCGGGCACTGGATGAAAGCTTATCAGAAATATCGGTAGTGGATGGAGGCAAACGCAAGTTCAGTTCGCAGGCGCTTAACTATACCCTGAACGATTCCGTTATAGTTGCTTCGCGGGCAGCCGTTTCTATTTACCAGGAGAAAGACTCTATCTCGCACCTTGCTGTGCAGTTACGCTACTCCAAACCGCAGAACCGCCTGGTGCTAACCAAAGACAAAGGCCCTTTTAGCCGAACCCCGTTTTACGATACCTATCATGAGATGGAAATTGTAGCCGAACGTGTTGCCTGGGACCTGAACACGCCATTCATAAACTTCTCGGTTCTGAATACCAAAACCATTATTCCTGTTCAGCTGGAGTCTACGGAATATTATTCCAACAACAAGTTTCAGCAGATGGTAGGTATTGCCACGTTTCATCCGCTGGTAGCGCTGGTATCTTATGGCGCTAAAACCAAAAAGAATGAGTTCTATGCTTCTGATGTAGCAAAATTCAACAAGGTAAACGAACAGGCCATTAAGCAGGCGGCTCACAATTTATCCCGCGAAGGTTACCTGGAGTATGATAACGCAACCGGCTATATAGCCCTTAAGAAAAAGGCATGGTTGTATGTAGGCGCTTCTAAAAAAGTACGCGACTACGACCACATCGTGATCCGCTCTGTAGTGCCATCCGGCCGAAATGCTACGCTTAACATGGACAACAATAAGCTGGAAGTGCGTGGGGTAAGTAAAATTGCTTTCAATAACGATACAGCCAGCGTTTACATCGTGCCGGATAGCAGTATCGTTCGCATTCTGGATAACCGTAATATTGAGTTTGGGGGTAAGATATTTGCCAGCAGTCTGGCCTTTAAAGGTTCTCAGTTCAAGTTCGATTACGATGAGTTCATGATCGATATGCAGCAGCTCGACACCATTGCCCTGATCACAAGCAACCGCAAAGCAACGAGAGGGGAGGTTACTAACCAGGTGCTGACAAGCCGTTCCGGCAAACTTACCGGCAAACTATACATCAACAAACCGGATAATAAATCAGGTAAAGAATACTACCCGGACTACCCTAAGTTTGATGCACCGGTTGGTGCCCAGGTTACGTTTAATAGGCCCGATGTGTTAGGTGGCGCTTATGATAGCACCGTTTACTTCGATATGCCGCCCTTCAAACTCGATAGCCTTAGTTCGGGTAAAAATACGATCGGTTTTGAAGGTACTTTCCACTCTGGTGGTATCTTCCCGGTAATAAAAACGAAGCTGATCATGATGCCGGACCAGACGCTGGGCTTTTATCATCAGCCGCCGGCAAAAGGGTTACCTGCTTATGGCGGTAAAGGCATAGCCTACGATACGGTTATGATGAGCTCGCAGGGTATACAAAGCAAAGGCACCCTTACCTACCTTACTGCAACCCTGGAAGCCCCGGAATACACCTATTACCACGATGCTGTTAAAACACAGAAAGGCGCTACGGCAACTATAAAAGAAGAAAAACTGAACGGCACAGAATTTCCGGTAGCCACGCTCAACAACTTCCAGATGAACTGGCTGCCGAAAGCCGACTCGATGTACCTGACCACTGTAAAAGAGCCGATGCTGATCTATAAAGAAAAGTATAAGTTTAAAGGAGTGGCCAAGTTGTCGCCGGGTGGTATGTATGGTAATGGCGAGCTCGATAACCCTGTTGCCAACGTTACTTCACCGGGATTCCTGTTCAAGCAGCGCAGCTTCTCGGGCAATAACGCACAGATGATCGCAAAATCGGATGTGCAGGTAAGGCCGGCCATAAAAGCCCAGGGTGTGGAGTTTAACTATGACATGACCAAAGGTGCGGTGGATTTCGGTATTGAAAAAGTAGGGGCGGCAAGTATAGAATTCCCGAGAGCACAGTACAAAACATCGATGCGCAGTGCACGCTGGGATTTCGCCACCGAAAGAATTACGCTGAAGGCAGACGAGAAAGGCGGGAAGAACTACTTCTACTCGATGCACCCGGAGCAGGACTCGCTTAACTTTATGGCGGGTAGCGGCGTGTACGATCTGAAAAAGAATACGATCCTGGCTGGTGGTGTACCTTACATTGCCGTGGCCGATATGTATGTTATCCCTGACAGTGGCAGAGTAACCGTATCAGCAGATGCAACGATACGTACGCTGCGTAACTCCCGTATTCTCGCCGACTCGGCGCAGCAATATCATAAACTATACCAGGGAAACCTGGATGTAAAAGCACGAAAATTACTGAACGGAACAGCTTACCTTGATTATCTGAACGCTGCCGAAGACTCGTTTAAACTACATTTTACAAACTTTACGTTCGATAATCCGCAGGGCAAACGCAAACCGATCTATTCTTTTGCAACAGCCACTGTAGAAGAAAAAGATAAGTTCTATATCTTCCCGAGAATCATGTTCCGGGGTAAAGTGCTGATGCATGCTACCAAACCTTACCTGGATTTTGATGGCGAGCTGAAGCTTAACTTTACCGGAAATGAGGCTGCGTCTGACTGGTTTGCTTATCAGAAAGATACCCTGAATCCGACCAACGTCCGTATCCCGATCCAGAAAGCAAAAGCTGCCGACGGAACACCACTGCGAACAGGTATTCACGTTTCAGCGGCTACAGCCACACTATACAACACCTTTGTTTCGCAAAAGCAGAACGAAGATGACCTGGACCTGTTCCTGGCAGATGGCGCTATTTCTTACAACAAGGCCAATACCGAATTTAAGATAGGGCGCGAAGACCGTGCGTATGCCAACTCTTACCAGGGCAATGTGCTGCGTTATAGCGAGGCTACCAACAGGCTGCACTTCGAAGGTAAAATGAACCTGCTAAAATCTACCCGTAACTTTAAAGTAGAAGCTTCTGGCAATGGCTCGGCAAACGTAGACAGCAGCCGTTATAACATAGATGCTTTCCTGGCTTTTGATATGGAAATGCCGGAGCAGGCCCTTATAGCTATGGCTGAGCACCTGGAAGAAAATACCCAAAGTGCGCCGGAAGCCCTTGACGGCAGCGATGCAACATACTATAAGCTGGGCGAATTTATCGGGGACCGTGGCGTACGCAGGTACATCAGCGAGTCGGGCGGAAGCTACATTCCATTGCCTAAAGTAGATAAATCACTTATCCGAAGCCTGATTCTGAATAAAGTAGACCTGAAATGGTCTAACGAGCAGAAGGCGTGGTATAGTACTGGTAAAATAGGTGTTGCCAGCATTCTGAAAGATGATATAAATGCCATGGTTGATGGTTACATGGAAATAAAGCAGGACCTGAACGGCGAGCCGGTTATGAATTTATATTTGCAGGCCGATCAGTATACTTGGTATTATTTTAGCTATTTAGAGAACGGATTGACCCTGGTAGCCTCGAACGATAAGTTTAATAAAGCAATCAGGGCTAAGTCGAAGCGGGGCCGTGGCACCACTACAAACTATGGTTTTTACCCGGGCGAGACCATGGATAAAAATACTTTCCTGGAGCACATGAGCAAAAACTACCTGAATGGGAAATCGGGCTTTAAGGTAGCAACACAGCAACCGGAGATCGATTCTACAGACAATATGGAGGTTTTGGATGAAGCCCCTAAGAAGGAAAAAAAGAGGAAAAAGAAAAAGGGAGGCGAGGCTGAAGGTGGAAGCGAGCCCGGGCCAGATAACCGGTAACTATAAATATAGCGTATACCATTTATGAGATGCAGGCTTTAGATTTAAATTAAGATTTATCTATATTTGAGATTCTAAAGCCTTCCACGCCTTCTAAAAAGGTAAAATGGGAACATCTGGCTAACGTAAAACAAGAAATTCAATTTAATGAACATACTTCTTATAGCTATACTTTTTGTAGCAGCTTACCTTATTGGTTCTATCTGTACGGCAGTTTGGCTGGGCAAATGGTACTATGGTATCGATATCCGCAAACATGGCAGTGGTAATTCCGGTGCAACCAATACCTTCCGGGTATTGGGCAAAAGGCCGGGAACTATAGTTATGCTGATCGATATTTTTAAAGGATGGGCAGCTACATCGCTTGCCAATTTATTGCTGTTGTTCGACGCCATTCCTGCAGAAAACCTGATCGTTTTTCAGCTTTTAATGGGTATGCTGGCCGTTGTAGGACATATTTTTCCGGTGTATGAGCGGTTTAAAGGCGGAAAGGGAGTAGCTACTTTGTTAGGTATGATGCTGGCAATACAGCCTGAGGCGGCCCTTGTCTGTATCGTGGTTTTTGTGATCGTGCTGTTTGTGTCCAAGTATGTTTCGCTGGGTTCTATGATCGCAGCGCTGGCTTTCCCGATGCTGTTGCTGCTGCACCCACACTTTCATCCGGATAACCCGATCCTGATCATTTTCGGATTTTTACTTTTTGCCATAGTGGTTATTACGCACCGCAAGAACATTAACCGCCTGATTGCCGGCGAGGAAAGTAAAGCCAACATTACCATAGGCCGTAAAAGATAACTATAACTGATGATCTTAAAATGCCACTCTTTACTGTAAGGGTGGCATTTTTTATTAACTTTAACTCAAACAAAAGTAAAGCTGATGAATAACTATATCTCCGAGAACAAAGACCGTTTCCTGAACGAGCTGCTCGATATGCTCCGTATTCCGTCGGTTAGTGCCGACCCGAAGTTTAAGCAGGATGTATTGCGCACTGCCGAATTTGTAAAAGAACGCTTAGGCGAAGCTGGTGCCGACAAGGTTGAACTATGCGAAACGGCGGGGTACCCGATCGTGTATGGCGAAAAGATAATTGACCCGAGTTTGCCAACTGTTTTGGTTTACGGCCACTACGACGTGCAGCCCGCCGACCCGTATGAACTATGGAACTCACCTCCGTTTGAGCCGGTAATTAAAGACGGTAAAATTTATGCCCGTGGCGCCTGCGACGACAAAGGCCAGATGTACATGCACGTAAAAGCGTTTGAGGTAATGATGCGCAACAACGCCCTGCCATGCAACGTGAAGTTTATGATTGAGGGGGAGGAAGAAGTGGGCTCCTCTAATCTGGCAACTTTTGTTAAAAGCAATAAGGAAAAGCTGGCTGCTGATGTGATCCTGATTTCGGATACGGGCATGCTGGCAAATGATACGCCCTCTATAACGACAGGCCTGCGCGGCATGAGTTACCTGGAAGTAGAAGTTACCGGACCGAACCGCGACCTGCATTCCGGTTTATACGGTGGCGCTGTGGCTAACCCGATCAACATCCTTTGCCAGATGATCGCATCGATGCATGATGAGAACAACCACATAACTATACCGGGCTTTTACGATAACGTAGTTGAGCTGAGTGCCGAAGAACGTGCAGAAATGGCCCGTGCTCCTTTTAGCCTGGAGAAGTATAAGAAGGCACTTGACCTGAGCGACATACACGGCGAAGAAGGCTACACCACTATGGAGCGCAACTCTATACGACCTACACTGGATGTGAATGGTATCTGGGGTGGTTACATTGGCGAAGGCGCTAAAACAGTAATTCCGTCAAAGGCTTTTGCCAAGATCTCGATGCGTTTGGTACCTGACCAGACATCTGAAGAAATTACGGAGAAGTTTACCAGGCATTTCGAAAGCATTGCTCCGGCCAGCGTTAAGGTTCTGGTTAAGCCGCACCACGGCGGTGAGCCGGTTGTAACGCCAACCGATTCGGTAGCCTATAAAGCAGCTTCGAGAGCCTACGAAGAAACATTTGGTGTAAAACCTATACCTGTGCGCAGCGGCGGTTCAATTCCTATAGTTGCCATGTTCAAATCTGAGCTGGGCCTGGACTCTGTACTGATGGGCTTTGGGCTTGACAGCGACGCGATACACTCGCCTAACGAGAGCTTTGGTGTGTTCAACTATATGAAAGGCATCGAAACGATACCGTTGTTCTATAAATACTATGCTGAAATGAGCAAATAACTATAACTGCCAACTATAAAAAATCCCCGGCGCTACTATAGCACCGGGGATTTTTAGTTTAAACTGCCTGTAGTTTAGCAGCTATTCGTTTCAGATTATCTTGCTGATGGTATTGTTAAACCCAGCGTGAACATAATGGTAGAGTGACGCGCATTGGTTACATCACCGTTAAAGTTAACGTCTTCATCCACGAAATCGCTGAAGCTGCCATTATAACGCACACCTAAGTTAAGGCTGTTACCCAGCGCAAAACCGACACCGGCACCATAACCAAACTCAAATTCTTTTAAGCCTTCCTTGTCTTTTTCATCACGTGAGGTAGACTGAAGGTTTCCATCCAGGTATGTTTTGGTTTCGTTATTAACACCTATTAAGTAAGATGCCTGCGGACCGGCTTCGAAGTACAACGGACCGGCTTTAATTTTAGCTAATACCGGCAGATCCAGGTAGTTATAGTTTACCTTACCAGTTCGCTTATAGTTTACACCACCTACTACAAATTCAGTATCGGCATTTTTGAAACCTTTCTGAGAATAAAGCAACTCGGGCTGAATAGAGAAGAAGTTATCAACTATACCAATGTTGTAGGTAATACCGCCATGGAAGCCCCACTTATTTTCGAAGTTATTTTCGTTACGAAGATCGCCGGAAAGGTTGGACATGTTTGCACCAGCTCTGATACCTATACCTGATTGTGCCTGTACAGCAGTAGCGCCTGCAAATAACATTGCACCTATAATAAATAGCTTTTTCATGTTCTTAAGTTTTAGTTTTGTAATCTCTAACGTGCCTTATACGGCAATTATGATGTTTTTAATTCCGAATTCTTAATATTTAACAAATTGGGCGCGCAAGTGGCTGAGGTTTAACTATAAAAAATTTTGCCTTTCGCCAATTGCACTGATTGCAATCTGATATCCCCTTTACAACAACAATGCCAGAATATAGTTTAGCCCTATATAGAATGGTTTTATATATTCTTTTGAGATCAACTTCCGGAGGTGGCTATAAAAAGTAAAAGCCTGACCGAGGTCAGGCTTTTTTCCATAGTTTTAAGTTGTACTAAGGCAAATTATCTGCTTGTGAAGGTATAACCCAGCGACAACATAAATACATCGTTATACACTTTTGCATCACCTTCATCATATATTTTTGAAATGTCGGAGTTATAGCGCAGGCCTATACTTACACCCATTGGCGTACCAACTCCAATACCGGCTACATAACCTAATCCTGTTCTTCTAAAATCTGGTTTAAATAAGGCATCATCTTCTAAGTTATCACCAACATTAACCGATAACTGAGGACCAGCTTCAAAATAAAGCAGGCCAGTGTTAACACGGGCTAAAACTGGTATATCAACATAATACAGTCTCAGGTCATCACCTGTTCCTTTTGCTCCTTTCATAGAGAAAAGTGCCTCAGGTTGAACAGAAAAAAAGTTATCACTGGAAACCGGGATGTTTGCCGTTAAGCCTGCATGTGCACCGAATATTCTGTCTGTATTTTGTGGAGCATTATCTCCCCTGAAATCTGAATAGTTAGCACCAACCCGCAGACCAAACCCAACCTGAGCCTGTGCCGAAATAGTTGTTACCAAAGCAAAGACAAATAATAAGAGTAATTTTTTCATTTTTTTAATTCAGTTAAGTGTTACAAACAAGCCACTCTCGTAGCCTGATGTAAGCCTATTACGGATGGTTCTGATAAAAGTATGGGAAAACTGTTTTGATTTGAGGCAGGAGGGTGGCTATTTGGGCAGACGCCAAACTATAGTGCACGAACAAAACAACGCGACACCTTAAATTGATGTCGCGCTGCATATAATGTTTGTAATTAAGTATTTATAGTTGGTTAAAACAGGCCTAAGCTGCCCAGCCTTCGCGGTCTAAACTGCGGTACTGAATAGCCTCTGCCAAATGCTCAATTTTTATTTCAGGAGAGTCAGCCAGGTCGGCTATAGTTCGGCTTACTTTCAGGATGCGGTCGTAGGCCCTGGCCGAAAGCCCCAGGCGTTCCATAGCGGTTTTCAGTAAGGTTCTGCCGGCTTCGTTTATCTGGCAAATGTCTTTTACCATCTGCGACGGCATCATGGCATTAGAGTGTATCTGCGGAAAATCTTTAAAGCGCTCCTGTTGCACGGCTCTTGCCTGCACCACTCGCTCGCGAACTGTCGTGCTGTCTTCTGATTTACGGGTAGCTGTCATTTCGTCAAAGGTAACCGGCGTAACCTCTACGTGCAGGTCGATGCGGTCTAAGAGCGGTCCGCTTACTTTGTTCAAATAACGCTGCACTACACCCGGTCCGCAAACGCATTCCTTCTCCGGATGATTATAGTAGCCGCACGGGCAGGGATTCATACTGGCCACCAGCATAAAGTTAGCCGGAAAATCTATCGTTGTTTTTGCCCGGGATATAGTTACCCGTCGTTCCTCCAAAGGCTGTCGCATCACTTCCAGCACAGTGCGTTTAAATTCCGGCAATTCATCCAGAAACAAAACTCCGTTGTGCGATAAAGAGATTTCGCCGGGCTGTGGTACGCCACCACCACCTACAAGTGCTACATCTGATATAGTATGGTGCGGAGAGCGGTAAGGGCGTGTTGTTAATAAGGAGGATGCTTCGCCTAGTTTGCCTGCTACCGAATGTATCTTAGTAGTTTCCAGTGCTTCGTGCATCGAGAGTGGCGGAAGGATAGAAGGCAGTCGTTTTGCCAGCATGGTTTTACCAGCGCCCGGAGGTCCGATCATGATTAAATTGTGACCGCCGGCTGCTGCAATTTCCAGGGCGCGTTTAATGTTTTCCTGCCCCTGCACATCGGCAAAGTCTGCGGCATACTGGTCTACCTGGTTCTGGAACATTTCGCGGGTGTTTATCACCATTGGCTCAATCTCCAGCCTGTTATCCAGAAAATCTATCGCCTCCTGTATCGTCCTGACAGCAATCACATCCAGGTTGTTAACTATAGCTGCCTCGTTGGCGTTCTGGGCGGGCAATATAATTCCTTTAAAACCTTCTTTGCGGGCTTGTATGGCAATTGGTAATACTCCTTTAATTGGCCGCAATTCCCCATCCAGCGACAACTCACCCATGATCATGTACTGCGAAACCTTATCAGGAGCTATCTGGCCTGAGGCAGCCAGAATACCCATCGCTATAGTCAGGTCGTAGGAGGAGCCTTCTTTACGGATATCGGCAGGAGCCATGTTGATGACTACTTTCTGGCGGGGCATTTTATAGTTGTAATGCTTTAGTGCGGCCTCAATACGCTGTTCGCCTTCTTTAACTGCATTGTCGGGTAAACCAACCAGGAAATATTTTGTGCCTGCACTTACGCTGACCTCTACCGTTATAGTGTAGGCATTTACGCCCTGCACGGCACTGCCAAATGTTTTAATGAGCATACTTTCTGATAAGGAAGTATAAGTTGATATTGATTTGAGCCGGAACACTTGCTACGGAAAATAAATTCCGGTTTTTGCTGTTGCCGGTAAAGATAATCAGTTACAGGCTTTTGCGGGCAAACCGTAATGCTGAAATGTTACTGATTGCTATAGTTCTGTCAAAGCTATTATCTGTTTAACCGGATGAGGTCAGGGTAGACAGGAAGGTAGGAATTGGTTACATTCTCTCCTTTCTGGTGAATGGTGATAGCGGTGCAGGTACTATCCGGAGTTGTGATTTCGAATGCTATGCCTGCCGGAGTATCATCAAAAATATAGGTGCGCTGTTGCTGCGGATTAAGATAGTAGGCGATTGGCTGTAATATATGATGTTGCCTTATAGTTGAGATGTTATTTCCAATACCTACATTTTCTATAGTTTTAAAGCTGGGCGAGTTTACCCGGATCTGGCGGGCAAGCAGGTCTTCCGGGCCGCCGTCAAAATTTCGGGAAAAGTATACCGCTACATAATTCTGTTTATGCCGGCCCTTACCAAGCCAAAAGGATAAGGCTTTGCCCATGGCAGCATCTCCACTATCAGGTTGTCCCAATGTACTGGTTATCTTTTCCGCCGTTTCTCCCAAACTTATCTGGCCGATGCGCTGCCCGGGCACGATCAGGAATGCAGAATCAAGAGCAGGTGTAGCAACTATAGTTTCGGGTTTGGAAGGTGTTGTATCAGATGGTGATGTTTTATTAGTTGCTTCCTGAGGGTGTTCAGTTTCAGCAGTTCTTGTTCCGCTATCTGAGCAGGATAGAAACGTGAGTATAACTATAGCTATTAAAAAGTACCGCATAAAAATATAGGGATAAAGGCTGCTCAAACTATAGCAGGCTTTTATCCCTATACGTGCCAGTGTTGCCGGCGTATAAACTAAAATGTCTAGGTCAGTTGTTTTTCGAGGAGCAGGATAAGGATATGTATAACCTTGATATGGATCTCCTGTACGCGGTCGGCGTAGCCCATGTGTGGAACACGGATCTCTACGTCGCAAAGCGGGGCCAGCTTGCCACCGTCTTTACCGGTTAGGCCAACCACTTTCATGCCTTTGGCTTTGGCTGCTTCAGCTGCTTTAATAACGTTGGCAGAGTTACCACTGGTGCTTATACCTAACAGTACATCATTTGCATTGCCCAATGCCTCCACATAACGTGAGAATACAAAGTCGTAACCATAATCGTTGCCAACGCAGCTCATGTGGCTTGCATCTGAAATAGAGATAGCCGGTAGAGCTTTCCGGTTGTCGCGGTAACGGCCTGTCAGTTCTTCGGCAAAGTGCATGGCATCGCACATAGAGCCGCCGTTGCCACACGAAATTATCTTGCCCCCTGCTGCTATGGCCTCGGCCATTAGGTTAGCCGCCTGTTCTATGGCTGCTATGTTATTCTTATCGGAAATAAAGTTTGCAAGCGTTTGTTGGGCCTGCTCCAGTTCTTCCTGTATAGTTGTTGTCATTTTATGTTATTAAACCGCTGCTACCTCCAGGCGCTCTTCGGCTATTGGTGTTCTGAAGTTGTTGCTTCTGAATTCCTGGCGTCTCTCGTACAGTTCCACTTTCAGGTCGTTAACCTTTAGCTGGGCAATATGGTTTTCGTAACGCAGGTTAGCAGCATATAAACTACTAAACACTACTTTAACCAGAAGCAAGCCTGCACCTACACCGGCAAAAGCCTTGTAAAGTACCAGAACCTGCGCCTCGGTTCTTACGCTGGTAAATATTGCACTCTCAGTAACTATAGCCGTCAGCACCAGGGCTATGGTGAGGGTATAAGCTATGGCAACTATGTTAAATAGGGTATTAAGTATTCTCATGTTGCAGGGTGGTTTTAGGTGTTGTATCAAGTCTCTTTAAATCTATAAAAAGATATTGTTATTTTAAAACACCCTGTTATTAATTCATCTAAAAACGCAATGCCACATGCCGGATTATACTATTATTTCGTTATTGTACCAGTTGCATTTGTGTTAATTTGGCATATAACCCGCTGTCTGTCAGCAATTGGTCGTGCGTGCCTCGTTCTACTACTTTGCCTTTTTGCAATACCAGTATCTCATCGGCATGCTGAATAGTACTTAACCGGTGTGCGATAACGATAGATGTTCTGTTACGCATCAGGTTGGTTAATGCTTCCTGTACAAGTTTTTCTGATTCAGTATCCAGTGCAGATGTTGCTTCATCCAGGATAAGGATAGGCGGATTCTGAAGGATAGCGCGTGCAATGCTCAGGCGCTGGCGCTGTCCCCCGGAAAGCTTCCCGCCACGGTCGCCGATCATGGTTTGGTATCCTTCTTCCGTATGAACTATAAATTCGTGCGCGTTGGCAATTTTTGCAGCTGCAATTACTTCCTCTTCGGTGGCATCGGTCTTGTTAAAGGCAATGTTGTTGAAGATCGTATCATTAAACAGGATAGACTCCTGGGTTACAACCCCGATCTGATCCCGGACTGACTCCATCGTATAATCCCGTATATCAAGTCCGTCAATAAGTACAGCACCCTCTGTTGGATCGTAAAAACGTGGCACCAGGTCGGCTAATGTGGATTTGCCGCCACCAGACTGGCCAACCAGCGCGACGGTCTTACCTTTCTGAATCTTAAAGTTGACATCCTGCAATACTGGTTTTTTACCGTAAGCAAACGATACGTCCCGGAACTCTATTTCATGTCGGAATGCCGGTAATACTTTAGCGTCGGACTTGTTCACGATCTGTGGTTTTGTGTCAATAACCTGTAATACCCGATCTCCTGAAACCAGGCCACGCTGTATATTACTGAACGCCGACGACATGGCTTTGGCAGGCACCAGTACCTGCGAGAAAAGAATGATATAGGTTATAAACTCACTGGCTGATAACTCTGATTGTTGGTTTAACACCAGCGTACCACCATACAATAACAGGCCGGCTACTACTGTCACGCCAAGGAACTCTGATAACGGCGATGCCAGGTCGCGCTTATGGGCAATAGAGCGTTGTATGTTGGCGTAGCGGTTGTTCTGATCGTGAAACTTGCTAAGTATAAATGGCTCTGCATTAAACGCTTTTATCACACGCATGCCACTCAGGGTCTCGTCGATAATGGTAAGAATAAAGCTGAGGGAGCTTTGCCCTTGCTGCGCCTTACGTTTCAGTCGTTTAGAGATGCCGGCAATAATACCGCCGGACAGTGGCAAAAGGATAAGAGAGAACAAGGTTAGCTCCACCGACATATTAAACAGCAGCACAAAGAACGCAATGATAGAAATCGGCTCACGGATCACAACGGTTAGCGTACTTACCACCGAGCTTTCCACCTCCTGGATATCTACCGTCATGCGGGTCATCAGGTCGCCTTTACGCTCGTTGCTGAAGTAACCCATGTGCAGTTCCGTCACGCGCTTGTAAACAGCCTGGCGCATATTTCGGACCACGTGCGCCCGCAACTCACCTATAATCCGGAAGGCCAGATAGCGGAACAGGTTGGCCAGGAAAACCGATGCCACAATAATAATACAAACAAACAGCAGCGCTCCCTGTCGGCCTTCCTGCAGTATTATGTTTCCGAAGTTATAGTAAAAGAGGTCCTGGAAAAACTTAAAGTTTAAGGCAAATTCGGGCTTGTTTGCCACCATTGCCATTACCTGTTCCTGGCCCACTTTCCCGAACAGCACATCGAGCAGCGGAATAAGCAGCGTAAAATTGAACAGGCCGAAAATAATACCAAGTATAGTATAGATAGTGTATAGCGGCACGAACCGGCTATAAGGCTTTGCAAACTGTAAAATGCGAAGGTAGGTCTTCATGGTGATTTGTGCTGCTGCCTGCTCTAAAGCGCTGATACTTTACAGAATGGCAACATGCGTCTCTTTAATGCTGAGACAGTGAATTAAAAATTGTTAACGAAATAAACTGGCTTGCCAATTTTTGTGCAAAGATAACGCATAACAATCAGTTTTAACTCATGGTGCCATCCGGAAACAAAAAACGGCTGTACCTGCGCAAACAAGTATAGCCGTTTTCTTTATCATTATTCCCTTCCTGTTTTTAGGAGGGGTAAGGGGAGCCTAAAACTCGTGCAAACGTTGCGGAATGTTCCACCGGAAAGCAACAGATGTGAAAGAGGTATTCAGGTCCATCGTATTTACTTCTGCATCTGTTCTGCGGAGTATCTGTTTCAGATCAACAAAAACGTTGTGCCGCAGCTGGAAACTGGCAGTAAGGTCTAAATGCAGCTGGTTGGTAGTGTTGCCCTGTGATATTTTATTGCCGTAGCCTAAAGCACGTTTAGAATACGGGTAGTTGATGTTGTTCCCCCAGTTTATAGTATCTGTTGCGGTTACTTCATCCTGCCCGAATTTTGTGAAGATGGCTTTGGCCGTAACATTTAGTCGCGGTATAGGCTGGTAGCGGGCAATGCCTATAAACTCGTATAGGTTTGCCCCGGTCGGGTGTGCCAGTGGCTGATTATAATGCTGATAGTTTCTATAGTTATCCAAATGCTGGTATGTGTATGGCCGGATAATATTTACTTCCCCCTGCAGGTCCATGTTTGGCAGCCCGAAAGCGTTGATATACTTTGCACCTATCTGGCCGGCTTGCCTGTTGCCCCACCAGCCATTACCCGATCTTACTTCTTTTATTCTAAGCTCATCCAGGTATAACTGCCCGTAAAGCTGTGCTCTGTTCAGGATGTTCCACTTAAAATCAACACCAACTGTTGCGTTGTCCTCACTACCAATCATTTGCTCTACCGTGCGGTAAAGGATGATCGGGTTCAGGTATTGCAGTTCGAACTTGCCGTGGTCTCTGGCAAAAATAACAGACTCAAAAATGCCGAGGTTAAAGCTGGGTGTTATGTTGATGCCTAACCGGTGCAAAGCCATGTATTTTTTATCGAACAGCTCATCTACCTGTGTTCTTTTAAACTGAGGCGTTAGCTCCTGGAACAGGTTCATGTAATGCAGTTTCCAGACGCGGGTATTCAGTTTCAGGAAGAAAGCCGGTGGTGCATAGTCTGAGTAAAACAACGAGCGGTAGCCATCACCTATAAAATGGCGGTCGTGGCCAAGTTGAATTTCTACATGTTTGGTCAGGCTATAGTTCAGGTAACCGCGTGCAGTCAGAAAGTCGTAACCATCTGTTTTGAAAGGCTTCCACCAGCCTTCGTGCGGTACTACATTGTCGCGCTCAATGCGGTCAACTACATACTCCGGAAAACGCGCCTGGTTTTCACCTATAAAAGTATAGAATCCCAGCCTTTTGTCGATAGTGCCTTCAATCTGAATACCCCTGGTGTTAATGTAGCGAATGCCGTCAGACTGGTTATCATTTCCGAACTCAACGTGCAGCACAGGGTTTACCCGCAGTGTAAAGTCTTCGTTCTCGAAATGGTAAAGGTCTGTCTTGTTTCTGTAAAAATGCTTCAGAACAGGACGGTTGCTTTCATTGTCTTCCTGGTTGGTATAGTTCCAGTTGTCGTTCAGCAGGTACTGGGTGTTAAACTGGTCTGTTCTGGTTTGTGCGTTGCGGGCACTTATTTCTGCTAATATAGCCACATCCTGGCGGCCAATCGGGCGAACCGCTGTATGGAGCTCAGGTGCCTCGTTGCCATACAGGATCTGGTAACGGTCTATTAAACGGTAAATATCCGGGTCGTAAGGTACGTAGGTATCCTGGGCCTGTAAGGTTGTGCCGCCGGCAAGGCCTAACAGCAACAGCAAACATGCTATGTGTTTCATGTTTATTTTATCGGAGTGAGTATAAGAAAGCAATATCCTGAAAGCCGAATTTACTGCTTTTGTATGATTTTGTTCTGTTGTTATAGAAAATATACAGGATTGCTATAGTTTGTAATTTATAGTTAGCCGCATAGCGCCCAGGAGCTTAAAGTGCAAACTATAAATTTATTGATGGAGAGATTGTGCGGCGCTGGTACTTCTGTATCTTTAACCAGTAAAACACCGGTAACCATGCAAAACGGAAAACTGCACATCCTTACTGATACACCTTCGCTGGCAAACCATTTTGTAGCCGAGCTGCGCGACGTAACTATACAGCACGACAGCCTGCGTTTCAGGCGTAACCTGGAACGACTAGGGGAGCTGCTGGCCTACGAGATATCGAAAACACTGCCATATACCACTGCCGGAATAACCACGCCACTGGCGCAAACCCAAACCAAGTTGCTTACCGCCCAGCCGGTGCTGGCAACTATACTCCGGGCTGGTTTGCCACTATATAATGGCATGCTCAATTATTTTGATAAAGCCTATAGTACGTTTGTAGGCGCTTACCGCGTTGAAGAAGAGAATACCGAGCTGCAGATTAACATGGAGTACCTGGCATCTACAGATTTGCACGATAAGATACTGATTCTGGCCGACCCGATGCTGGCAACTGGTAAATCGTTGGTGAAGGCTTACAAAGGGATGCTACGCCATGGCAAACCGGTGCAGGTACATGTAGCAGCTGTTATTGCCTCGCCGGAAGGAGTGAAGTACCTGCAGCAGGAAATACCGGAAGCATTTATATGGCTCGGCGCGCTGGATGATCATCTGAACGAAAAGGCTTATATAGTGCCTGGCCTGGGCGATGCCGGCGATCTGGCTTTCGGGCCAAAGATTTAACTATATTAAAACAGCCTGAACTATAGTTTATAGCAGCCTGTTAGTCAGTAGCTTACCTTTGTGTGCAGGCTGTTATTTTTGAAATTACATAGTTGAAATTGTTTGAAAAATGCTACATTTCATCTTGTGTTTTTCGTATACAGTGTATAGGGTAAATAGCAATAAGTAAGAATACAATTTAAGAAGAAAGCAGCGTGTTGGTAGAGATCCTGAAATATTTGTCGGTGTATTTGATAAGCATGGTAAAGTTTTTTGCCGGCCCCTTAACGGGTGTAGCTGTTGGCCTTACTTACTTCGAAACTGTGTTGCTAACGATTGCGGGCATGATGACCACGGTGATCATTTTCTCGGTTATAGGCAGGGCTTTTTCTAAATGGTGGTCTAAAAGGCAGCGTGCCCAAAACAAGCCGATGTTCAGTAAAAAGAACCGGCGTATTGTTGCCATCTGGAATAAGTTTGGTGTGGTTGGTGTCGCGTTTTTAACGCCTATACTTTTAACACCTATAGTTGGCACTGTAGTAGCAGCCTTATTTGGTGCCCCCCGCAAACAGATCTTTATCCATATGCTCTGGAGTTCTATAGTCTGGAGCGCTTTGCTAAACCTGATGGTGTTTGAATTTGGGGACTTTGCTTCCCGATTTTTCTAGAAGCTATAGTTTATAACTTTAAATAAGGGCTCAGGAGTGCATCTCCGGAGCCCTTGGTGTTTTGGCTTTTTATAGTTTCAGCAGTTACTATTTTCTGTTGCCTTTTTTCTTGGTTTTCTGCCAGCCTGAGTTTTTCGGGTCACCTTTTCTTTTGCCTTTCTCGAAGTTTGACTTGTGTTTGCCCTTCTTCTCATGGAAAGCGCCTTTAAAGTCGGGGTTCTCACTGCGTTTCTGATGATCTATGTCGCGGGCAATGGCCTGTTGCTCATCAAAGGTTATTTCGTGGATCTTCACTTCCGCAGGCATCGGCTTTTCAGGTATCTGCATCCGGATCAGGTTCTCGATCTTGCGGATATGGTACATCTCGGCCGGGTTGGCAAAGGTAATGGCAGCTCCGATGTTCTCTGCCCGCCCAGTACGGCCAATGCGGTGCACGTAATCTTCGTACACAAACGGCACATCAAAATTGATCACGTGGCTCACCATCGTTACATCTATCCCTCTCGATGCTACATCGGTTGCTACTAAAAATCGAACATCGCCGCCTTTAAAAGCTTCCATCGAGTTTATTCGCGTGTTCTGCCCTTTGTTGCCGTGTATGGCCCTCACTTCGCCGTACTCGCGTCGCTCCAGGAATTTGGCTACATCCTCTGCATTTTTCTTGCTCCGGGTAAAAATGATGACGCGGTTAAACGTTTCTCTGTCCTGGATGATGTGCTCTAGCATCGCGATCTTGGTACGCAGGTTCGGCACCTGGTACAATACCTGGCTTACGGTCTCTACAGGGGTAGCTTGTGGCGTTACTTCGATGCGGGTCGGGAACTCCAGAAACTCTTCTGATAACTCTACTACTTTTGGGTGCATGGTTGCAGAAAACAACAGGTTCTGGCGTTTGCGCGGTATAACTTCCAACAGCTGGCGGATCTGCGGCATAAAACCCATGTCCATCATCTTATCGGCTTCGTCCAGCACCAATGTTTTTACTTCTTTCAGTATCAGCTCACCTTTCAGGTATAGTTCCATCAGGCGCTTGGGTGTAGCAACCAGTATGTCGAGTCCTTTATTTATAGTTTCGATCTGTGTTTTCGGGCCAAGTCCACCATAAATAACCGTATGCCTGATGTCAGTGTATTTGCCCAACAGGGTGATATGCTCTTCTATCTGCATGGCCAGCTCGCGGGTAGGAGCTAGTATAATCGCACGCGGGTTCATGCCCTGCGCATATTTCACTTTCATCAGAATAGGCAACAGGAACGCAGCAGTTTTGCCGGTTCCGGTCTGGGCAATACCCATCACATCGTGGCCACCCATTATTACTGGTATAGCCTTTAATTGTATAGGAGTTGGTTTCTCGTAGCCAGCTTCTTCAATGGCATTCAGCAACTGCCTGTTCAGTTTAAAATCCTCGAACGTGGTTACTTCTTTCTCTGCTTCTTCTGCCATGGTACTAATTTATACTTTGTTTTGATTTACAAAGGTACGGGAAAAATGGTTAACACTTTTCGCTGCGCCTTTACCGGGCCCATAAGCTTAGCGAGGGTTATACTTTAAAAATTGTATATTGATGCTGCTATACTTTACCTGCTCCTTATGAAAACAAAATTTATACTTTGCCTGATCTCTATTATCGGCTTTCAGCATCTGGCTACTGCACAAAAAATCTCTTTTGGGCCGAGTTTCGGCTTAATAAACCAAGGAGATGCTGGAAAAGTACTACTGGATTCGGTTCAGGTGGAGTTGCAGAGGGGAGGTGGTTACAGGGGCTACTTTGGCGGATATATCTCCTATAGTATTAACAGCGCATTCAAGCTTTCATCAGGTATTAATTACTACCCGGACAATACCAGTTATGTTGTTTATAACACCAGAACAGACTGCCAGTTTTGTCCGCTTGTAAAAGCTGGCGGCGTAGCGCATGCATCGCTGGAAGTGCCTTTGGTACTTGAGTTTAACATACCTTTAACTGATGGTAAGTTCTTTGCTTTGGTAGGAGTGGCGCCAAGCATAAGGCTGCACCGTAAAAGCGATCCTTATTACTACCACCGCGATGCCGGCCAGGGCGTATCGGATGTATTGCCTGCCTTGAGAACCGCTATAAAGCCAGTTGTTTGGGATTACTCCTTGGGAGTTGGGGCCAACATCTGGCGATTACGGTTCGAGGCCAGATACCAAAACAATCTTGCGCAATCTGCAACTGACCCCGTTAAAGTATGGAACAAGAATTACGATTTTGTGTCAACGCACGCTAACATGAGATTTGGTGTAGGCTATAACTTAAACTGGAAGCAGAAGCAGTAAGCGTAGTTAAATCTTTTACCCTTTCGCCCACTTCCCGTATCTTAGCATCATGAAATCAATTCTCATAAAAAACGCCCAGCTTGTAAACGAAGGAACTATAACCATTGCCGATGTGCTGGTAAAAGACGGCCGCATTGCGCAGGTCGGGCAAACTATAACTACAGAAGCTGACCAAACGATAGATGCCACTGGCTTGCACTTGTTGCCAGGTGTAATAGATGACCAGGTACATTTCCGGGAGCCGGGGCTGACGCACAAAGCAACTATAGGTTCGGAAGCACGGGCAGCTGTAGCGGGCGGCACCACTTCTTTTATGGAGATGCCAAACACTGTTCCGAATGCTGTAACCCAGGAATTTCTGGAAGACAAGTATAAAATTGCTGCTGAAACATCGCTGGCGAATTACTCTTTTTACATGGGCGCCACCAACGATAATCTGTCTGAAGTGCTGCTTACCAATCCAAACACAGTGTGTGGCATCAAGATATTTATGGGATCTTCCACGGGGAACATGCTTGTAGATAATGCCGAAACACTGGAGCAGATATTTGCCAAAGCCAAACTGCCGATTGCCGTGCACTGCGAAGACGAGCAGACCATCCGCGACAATATGGCTCTGTATGAGGAAAAATATGGCGAAGATATTCCGGTAAAATGTCACCCCGAGATCCGTAACGAGGCAGCTTGCTTTAAATCATCTTTCCTGGCTGTAAAGCTGGCCGAAAAGCACAACACGCGTCTGCACATCCTGCACATCTCTACCGAAGAAGAACTGAAGCTTTTCCGGAACGACATACCGCTGGAACAAAAACGCATTACCGCCGAAGTTTGTGTGCACCACCTGTGGTTTGATAAAGAAGATTACGATACGTTTGGTACACAGATTAAATGTAACCCGGCCGTTAAAGAGCATCGCCACAAAGAAGCTTTATTAAAAGGATTGCTGGAAGATAAGCTGGATGTAATTGCCACCGACCACGCCCCGCACCTTTGGGAAGAGAAGCAGGGCAAGTACAAACAAGCGCCATCCGGTGTGCCGTTAATTCAACACTCACTGCAGATGATGCTGGAGTTTGTAAAGCAGGGCAAACTGACGCTGGGAAAAGTAGTAGAGAAGATGGCACATGCGCCGGCAATTCTTTTTAACGTGCGTGAGCGCGGTTATATACGCAAAGGCTACTGGGCTGACCTGGTGCTGGTGGACCTGAACAAACCTTACACCGTTACTAAAGAGAACACCTACTATAAATGTGGCTGGTCGCCTTTCGAGGGCCATACGTTCAGCTCAACTATAGTTTCAACTATAGTTTCGGGACACCTGGCTTATAGTAACGGCACGTTTGATGAGAGCAAGAAAGGGGAGCGCCTGTTATTTGACCGGTAGTAACTATAGTTCAGGATGGAGTTAGAAAAGTTTAAAGCGCTGCACGCCCGATTTTTTGGTAAAGAGCTGCCGGAGGAAGTGCTGCAATCGGAGGAGTATGAGGCCTATGCCGATGCCATACATGAAGACGAAGCCTGCTACAACTGGGCCACCGCCGAAAAGCTAAAGTTTGCGGACTTTGACTACGAAAGCTACTGCTGTATAATGATGGCCGATAAAGTATTCGAAAGTCTGGACGAGGATGGAGAGATAAAGTACGACGACCCGGGAGTTGTGATCAATAAATGGGATGAAGGCTTTTACGGCATACCGGTGCACAACGGCGGCGCTACGATGGTCGTGATCAACTATTGCCCGTGGTGTGGTACAAAGCTGAGTAAGTAAACTATAGATATATAGCGCGAGCGTCCTCGCTCGTGACTTGCTATAGTTGGGCCTCTGGCCAGTTGAGTTACAAACTCGACACCATAAAGAAAAACCGTTGCTGTTCCGGACATCCATGTCCGGAACCAAATCTGCTGCGGACTTCCTAGTCCGCGTTACTTGCAATACGGGGATTAGGAAATCCCCGGCAGAGGGCTTTCGGACAAGGATGTCCGAAAGAGCGGATGGCATTGACCTTAAGTACACGAGCTACAAACTCGGGCCAGCGAAAAGGCGCATCTCGGCAACTTATTTATAACTAGCAGCTTATAGTTAGAGGAGCTTGTTTTAGAAAAATTTTAGCCAAAAATGCATTCCCGGTATTGCATTATGTGATTTGCTCCGTATATTTGCACTCTCAAACGAGACACGGTGATCGTAGTTCAGTTGGTTAGAGCACCAGATTGTGATTCTGGAAGTCGTGGGTTCGAATCCCATCGGTCACCCAAAGCCCTTGAAGCTAACCTTCAGGGGCTTTTTTGTTTAGGTAAATTGCTAACTTGCCGGATGGGTAAATTACTGATTTTAAGTATAAACCCATTCATAATTCTTAATTCGTAATTCATAATTAGCAAAAAATATGAGCTTAGTAGTAGTCGGTTCGATGGCGTTTGATGCGCTGGAGACACCTTTCGGTAAAACAGATAAGATTGTAGGTGGCGCCGCTACGTACATTTCCTTGTCTTCTTCATACTTCGTGAAGCCGGTAAATGTGGTATCAGTGGTTGGTGGCGATTTCGATCAGGACCACATTAAACTGATGCACGAACGCAACATCAGCACCGAAGGCGTACAGGTAAAAGAGAATGAGAAATCTTTCTTCTGGTCTGGCCGCTATTTTAACGACATGAACAGCCGCGAGACGCTGGTTACAGAACTGAACGTGCTGGGTGATTTCGACCCGATCATTCCGGCTTCTTACCAGGGCTGCGATTACCTGATGCTGGGTAACCTGGCACCACAGGTACAGAAAACCGTGATCGAGCGCCTGACCCAAAAGCCAAAGCTGATCGTGATGGACACCATGAATTTCTGGATGGATATTGCCTTGCCAGAGCTGATGGAAACCCTGAAACTGGTAGACGTACTGTCTATCAATGACGAAGAAGCGCGCCAACTAAGCGGTGAATATTCGCTGGTAAAAGCTGCCAAAAAGATCATGGCGATGGGGCCTAAGTTCCTGATCATCAAAAAAGGGGAGCATGGTGCCTTGTTGTTCAACGAAGACAAAGTTTTCTTCGCGCCGGCATTGCCTTTAGAAGAAGTTTTTGACCCGACCGGAGCCGGCGATACGTTTGCTGGTGGCTTTATCGGTTACATTGCCAGCACCGACGATATCAGCTTCGAGAACATGAAGCGCGCTATTATTTATGGTTCGGCCATGGCATCGTTCTGCGTTGAGAAATTCGGTACGGAGCGCCTGAAGAACCTGAGCAAAGAAGAGATCGAAAACCGTGTGCAGCAGTTTGTTAACCTGGTTGCTGTTGATACTGTGCTGCAGTAAAATTGCAACTATAAACTATAGAGAAAGGGAGGCGGAAGCTTCCCTTTTTTGTTGCCGCATAACAAACTATATCAACTGTTTTGTAACTAAACGGCGCTTGGCGGGGTAAAACTAAAGTACGAACTATATAAGAATCCAAGCTATGAGCATTCAAAATAAGAATAAGAATACTCAGGACGAACTGAAAAAAAATAATCCTAACCAACAGGATCCGAAGAAGCTTATGGGTAATGTCGATGACAACCCACCACGCAATGCGCTTAATAAATCTGACACCAAGGTACAGAACCCTAACAGGAACCTGGCAAAAGGTGGCAATAACACGCCTTACGATAAAAAGTAGGGCTTCCGAACAGAATAAGACTATGAATAGTATGCGCGGGCAGAAGGTTTTACACCTTTTGCCCGCGTTTTTTTATGCCTCAAATTACTGGTTCAGCCATAGTTTAAAGTTTGCCTTTTCTATAGTTGTCGCGTCAGCGCGTTTCTCTATAGTATACTTCGGGTAAAAAATGTGCGAAGTGGGAGTGAGCATGACCTGCCGTAGTTGCTTTTCCCTGAAGAGCGTAAGTGTTATAGTTTCGGTAGGAGAAAGTTGCTGTAATAAATGCTGCAGGTTCTGCTCCAGTTTTCTGCCGTTCAAAGCTACAAGTTCATCATCTACACTTAAACTATTAAAAGCCGGAGATGCCGGTGCTATGGCCGTCACTTTTATAGTTTGGTCTGTTGATACTTTAAACCCGAACCGGCACTCATAAAGCAAAGCATTCTCCTGCTGCTTCAGGGTGCAGCCAACAAAGTTCAGGGCTTCGTCTAATGCGGGTTCTATAGTTGAGGTACCATTTATATAGTTGTCGAAGTAAGACCTGAAAGACTGCCCGGCAATTTCATCTACCAGGCCTGCATAGTCCTGCTCTGTATAGCCTATAGTTTGTTTACCGAAGCGTACCCATAGTTCCCGCATCACCGCATCTAAGTTTGCCTTGTTATTAGTTACCTTCCGCAATTGCAGATCAAGCAGTAAAGCGGTTAAAGCTCCTTTTATATAGATAGATACTTTCCGGTCCGGTATGCCGGGCTTATAGCCATCCAGCCACAGGTCAAACGACGAATCAGAAACCGACATGTGGTTACGGCTATAGTCTGCAAAGTAGCGTTGCAGGGTCGTGTTTAACTCATCAAAGTATTGCTGCGCGGTAAAAACGCCTGAGCGGGCCAGCATGTAATCGCCATAGTACGTTGTGATGCCTTCCGCAACATAGCCTGTTTTAAAGTAATTCTCCTGCGCTAAGTTGTAAGGCAGCATTTCCTTAGGCCGTATCTTTTTGATGTTCCAGGTATGGAAAAGTTCATGCGAGCTCACGCCCAGAAACTCTTTATACAAAGCCGGCGACATCAGCAATTCTCCTGGGCCAAGTGTAATTACCGTGGAATGGCTGTGCTCTACGCCGTGGTAAGTACGGTAAGGTAAAATGAGGTTCAGGTAATGGTATTCCGGCACCGGGAAATCGCCAAACACGTCGAGCTGTGCTTTGGTAAAGGCTTCAAAGTCATGTATGATTTTCTGCCAGTCAGGTTTGCAGTCGCCCTGTATCCAGATGTGGAAAGTGGTGTTGGCCAAACTATAGCTTGCGTGCTGCAACAAATTGCTGGCTATAAACGGGCTGTCCACCAACTCATCATAGTTCGCTGCTCTCAGTGTATGCTTGCTCGTTTCCGGTAATCCGCAGGCAATTTGCCAGTTTTCGGGTACGGCTATAGTTACTTCGCAGGGTTCGTGTTCGCGTCCTTCCACAGCCATCAGGCAATTTATCGGGTTCAGATAAAGCATCTGCTCATCCAGCCACGAACCGCCTGCATCCATCTGCCGCGCATAAAAACTATAGTTTATAGTTATCGTTTCAGCTCCGCCCGTTTCAATCAGCCAGCGGTCTTTGGTTATTTTGTTTACAGCTATAGTTTCTTCATTGGCTGTGGCAGTCACCTGTCGTAGTTTCTGGGCAAAGTTCTGTAGTTCGTAGCGGCCCGGTCGCCAGGCTGGTAGCTGCAAGTATAGTTGTTGCTGTGTGTTACCGGTTATAGTTATGTTGATATGCAGGTAATGCGAAAGCGCCTCAGTGTAGGACAGATGGTATAAAATCATAGTTTAAACTATAGTTGATGCGATAAATTTACATGTTTAAGTCGTGCCGTTTTATACTTGTGCAGCGCTATAATTGATATTTTTACTGCCGGTCCGGGAAAAAGCTGTTATATTTGTGCAAAATATCCAGCGCCTGCTTTGGTTATTTACAAAGGTTTACTAATTTTGCAGGCCATAATAAAACCATTGGCATACGATGAAAAGAACATTCCAGCCTTCTCAGAGAAAAAGAAGAAATAAGCACGGCTTCCGCTCAAGAATGGAGACCGCTAACGGTAGAAGAGTATTGGCTAGCAGAAGAGCCAAAGGCAGAAAGAGACTAACTGTTTCTGACGAAAGAAAACATAAGGCTTAATTAAGTCAGGTTAGTGCTTTGTAGAGCACGGAGCCGCTCTAACGAATGGATTCCGAGAAAGATCACGAAGCGCCACAGCCTTTAACGTATACATTTTCGAAAGAAGAACGCTTGTGCAGTAAGCGCTTAATCACGCTACTGTTCTCCAAGGGTTCTTCTTTTAATTTGTATCCGCTTCGCTTTGTTTTTTATACTGAGCCTGGCACAACGCCTGCACCCACGCAGGTAGTTATTTCTGTATCTAAGCGCCATTTTAAACGCGCCGTAGATCGCAACCGCCTTAAGCGGCAAATGCGTGAGGCTTACCGCCTTAACAAACAACTCCTGCTTGCCGACCCGGCTAAAGCACCCGCTTTGCTAGGGATATTATATATCGGTAAAGAAAAAAATCCTTTCAATCTATTCAGAAAAAACTAATTTCCGGTTTAGAACGTTGTCTCAATACGTAGGCTTTTCTTGTTCTCTAACCCGAAAATTATGTATAAAAAATATATCGCCGGCATTGTAGTGGCTGGTTTAGGCCTGGGCCTGGTATCTTTTAAGTCTGACTCTGACCGTTACTTCGAGATCGCCAAAAATCTTGATGTATTTGCCACCCTTTTTAAAGAAGTAAATACCTATTACGTGGATGAAGTGCCGCCTGCGCAAATGATGCGTACCGGTATAGATGCCATGCTCAAGTCGCTGGACCCCTACACCAATTATATCCCGGAAGATGATATCGAAGATTTCCGTACGATGACCACCGGTCAGTATGGTGGAATTGGGGCAGGAATTGGTGTGCACGATGGTAAAGTTGTTATCCAGATGCCTTACGAAGGTTCGCCTGCACAAAAAGCCGGACTAACTATAGGTGATCAGATCCTGAAAATTGATGGAGTTAATGTGACGGGTAAGCCATCTGCTGAAGTAAGCAAACTGCTCAAAGGACAAGCCAACACCCCTATAAAGCTGGAGATCAAAAGCTACGGACAGACAAAGCCTCGTACCGTTGAGCTGCTTCGCGCTAATATAACAGTAGAGAATGTGCCTTATATTGGTATGCTTGATAACGAGATCGGCTACTTCCAGCTTTCTGGCTTTACTATGGATGCTTCGCGAGAAGTAAAACAGGCGGTTCAGAAACTGAAGGAGATGGGCGCAAAAAAGATAATTTTTGACCTGCGCGATAACCCGGGTGGCCTGCTGCACGAAGCCGTAAACATCTCGAACATATTTGTGGATAAAGGCAAAGACATAGTTAGCACCAAGGGCAAAGTAAAAGAGTGGAACAAAACCTACAAAGCATTAGACGAGCCGCTTGATAAATCAGTACCGTTGGTTGTGCTTACCAGTTCGCGCAGTGCATCAGCCGCCGAGATTGTAGCCGGCGTAATGCAGGATTATGATAGGGCCGTTCTGGTAGGCGAGCGCACATTCGGTAAAGGGCTGGTACAGGCAACCCGACCTTTATCTTATAACTCGCAGTTAAAAGTAACAACAGCTAAATATTATACGCCAAGTGGCCGTTGCATTCAGGCAATAGATTATTCGCACCGCAACGAAGATGGCAGTGTGGCCTCTATTCCGGATTCGCTTCGCGTAGCTTACAAAACTGCCGGTGGTCGTGTGGTTTACGATGGCGGTGGAATCAGCCCGGATGTGGAAGTGCCACAAACCGAATATTCTGAGATTGCCCGAACTATAGTTGGCAAAGGTTACCTGTTCGAGTTTGCCAACAAGTATAAGGCAGAGCATCCAACTATAGGTCCGGCCAAAGATTTCCAGTTATCGGATGCCGATTACCAGAAGTTTGTTGCTTTCCTGGCTGATAAAGACGTGTCCTACACTACAAAAGTAGAGCAAGAGCTTGTTGAGCTGACTGACAAATCGAAAGAAGGCAAACATTACGATGATATAAAGAGCGAACTTGATGCCATCCGTAAAAAAGTGTCGCATAACAAATCCAATGACCTGCAACGTTTCCGCCCTGAGATACAGGAAATGCTGGAGGCCGAGATCGCCTCACGCTATTATCTGCAGAAAGGCTACATCGAAGCATCTTTCGACGATGACCAGGATATTATAATGGCGAAGAATGTGCTGAACGATCCTCAGAAATATGCATCTTACCTGAAAGTGAAATCAAAGTAAGGCTGTAAGTAAACTATAAAACAAAGGAGATGCTGCAAAGTGTCTCCTTTGTGCTTTAAGACCGACACTATTATAGTATAGTTGGATGCATCGTTCGTGTGCCGTACTTTTGCAGTACACAACTATAAACAGAATGCCTTTATTACTTTCCCTCGAAACGTCATCTACTGTTTGCTCTGTTGCTTTGCACCGCGATGCACAGTTGCTGGGTGCTTCAGAACTTCAGATCGA